>JBCCWM010000295.1:0-5797 GCA_039193505.1 Pseudomonadota bacterium
GATGTCGCCCGCAGAATGGACGTCGGTCGACATGGTGGTGCTGCCGACCCGGTCCGGATCTTGCCATCGCGCGTCGAGACCCGAGCACCGGTGACGCTCCGGTCGAGAGCGATCGGCGGACCCTCGGCGCGTGTCGCGATCCGAGCGCCGACCCCCTCTTTGAGAACATGGTTCGGCTGATGCTTCGCCGTCTCCAACAATCGATCGGCGGGAGATCCTTGAACGATGCGTCATGATCCGTCGAACCGATCCGGGATTGGGCGGTGCCGGAGAACGCCATCCCTACAGGATCGAAATGCTGGTCGGCTCGGGTGAGCGCTCCGCAGGTCCGTCGGTCTGCGAGAGCCACGGCAGATCACTCACTGTCCGCTTCTGGACGCTCGCCCGTAGGTAGACCCTGGGCGCGACCGCGTGACACACGCGTCAACCAATGGCGCCGGCCGACTTTCGCGAAGGTCCCGCTTCGACCCCAACACCCGGGAGCGACCCACGCCGACCGTCGCGCGCCGGTGCTCTGCGTCGGTTCAGGCGCGACCTAGAGAACCACTCTCTTGGTCCGGTGAGGCAGCGTCCGCGGACGATCCTTTGGCCCACCGCACCGGCTATGGCGGGGCTCCGCGGCAGGTCTTGGGTCATCGCAAGACGCCGGCTCGAGCTCTGGTTGGGGGCTCTGTCGGGCCGTCTGCTCCGCATTGCGATGAGAGCCTCGACGCGTTGGATTGACACTCCGACCTACGCTCTCCTAAAGTTCAGCCGCCAGGGGCGCCGTGTGGCTGAGACGAACCCTTTGAACCTGAACCAGATAATGCTGGCGGAGGGAGGCGTGATCGGGTCCCGTCCCGCTCCTCCTCCATTCGCGACTGTGGGAGAGAGACGACATGACGCCGAATGCCGCGCTGGCTGCCCTGCGCGAGACCGCCCCACTGGTGCACTGTATCACGAACTATGTCGCAATGAACATCGCGGCGAATGTCGTCCTCGCCGCCGGGGCGTCCCCAGCAATGATCCACGCAGAGGAGGAGGTCGCAGACTTCGCGCCGATGGCCGGTGCTGTGACGGTGAACATCGGAACGCTGTCAGCGCCCTGGGGGCGGGCGATGGTGGCCGCAGCCCGCGCCGCGCGAGACGCGGGGAAGCCTTGGGTGCTCGACCCTGTGGCGCATTTTGCAACGCCCTTTCGCGCGGATCTGACCGCCAAGCTGATGGCCGAGCAACCGACAATCCTGCGGGGCAACGCCTCGGAGATCCTGGCTCTTGCGGGGGAGGCAGGCGCAGGCAAGGGCGTCGACAGCGGCGACAGCGTGGCCGCCGCTGAGGCGGGTGCGATCCGCCTCGCGGCCAGCACGGGCGCCGCTGTCGCGGCCACGGGCACAGTCGACTTCGCGACAGATGGCACGCGGTTTGCCCGGATCACGGGCGGGTCCGATCTTATGCCCAAAGTCACGGCGCTCGGGTGCTCACTGACTGCCCTGATCGGAGGGTATGCCGCCGTCGCGCCGCCCTTCGACGCAACCGTTGCCGGTCTTCTGCACTTTGCCGAGGCAGGCGCGCGAGCGGGCGCGCAGGCATCGGGACCGGGGAGCTTTTCAGTCCACTTTCTGGATCAGTTGGCGGCGCTCGCGCCCGGCGATCTCGATGAGGGGCGAGTGGCGTGGGGGTGATGCGTGACGCCCTCCGTTTGTACCTCGTGACCGACCCGGATCTCTGCGCCGCGCTGGGCGTTGAGGCGACAGTCCGGGCCGCCGTGGCCGGTGGGGTCAGCCTGGTGCAGCTTCGCGACAAATCGGCCACCACGGCCGTGCGCGTTGAGCTTGGCCGC
The DNA here is from genome assembly GCA_039193505.1 of Pseudomonadota bacterium. Lineage (GTDB taxonomy): Bacteria > Pseudomonadota > Alphaproteobacteria > Rhodobacterales > Rhodobacteraceae > Algicella. Next base: position 1,820 of record JBCCWM010000295.1, read on the forward strand.
GCCCTCAAGGCGGCCCTGGCCGGCACGGGAGTGCCCCTTCTGATCAATGACGATCTCGACGCGGCGGTCGCTGCGGATGTGGATGGCGCTCATATCGGGCAGGACGACACCGATCCGAGGGAGGCACGTGGGCGCCTCGGGCCAGATAAGGTTCTCGGGCTCTCGTGCGAGGATGCCAGTGCGGTGGTGCGCGCAGATCCGGCTGTGGTGGACTATCTGGGGATCGGCCCGGTGTTTCCGACGGGCACAAAGACGGACCACAAGCCGGCGATCGGCATAGAGGGCCTGGCGCGCCTTGTGGCGCTCAGCCCGCTGCCGACGGTGGCCATTGGCGGGTTGAAGGCGGAGCACCGGACGCAGGTCCTTGCGGCTGGGGCGGATGGCCTTGCGGTCGTCTCTGCGATCTGCGGGCAGCCCGACCCCACCGCGGCGGCTGAGCGCTTTGGAGGGGAGGTGAGGGTATGATTGCAAACGTTCTCTCGATTGCGGGCTCAGATCCGTCGGGCGGCGCCGGGATCCAGGCCGACCTTAAGGCAATCTCGGCCAATGGCGCGTTTGCCATGGCGGCGCTGACAGCGCTTACGGCTCAGAACACCGAAGGCGTGTCCGGGGTCCACCTGGTGCCGCCCGACTTCGTCAAGGACCAGATTGCGGCTGTCTTCGCGGACATTGACGTCGCGGCGGTCAAAATCGGCATGATCGCGACGGCCGAGATCGCGGCTGCCGTCGCGGAGGCGTTGGCCCCCCATGACGTGCCCGTGGTGCTCGACCCCGTGATGATCGCAAAGGGAGGGGCGTCTCTTCTGGCAGAGGATGCGGTTCAGACGCTCCGCACCCGGCTGGTGCCGATCGCCGCGGTGGTGACGCCAAACCTGCCGGAAGCAGCCGCCCTCCTCGAGCGTCCTCTAGCGACCAGCAGGGATGAGATGGAGGATCAGGCACGGGCGCTCTCTGCCCTCGGTCCCCGCGCGGCGCTCCTCAAAGGCGGCCATCTCGGCGGCACCGAGAGCCCGGATTGCCTTGCCGTTGGCGACACGGTGCAGTGGTTTGAGGGCACGCGCTCGGACACCAGAAACACGCATGGGACAGGGTGCACGTTGTCGGCGGCGCTCACGGCCCATCTCGGCCAGTGCATGGCCTTCGCGGAGGCTGTGGCCGCGGCGAAAGCCTACACCGCCCGCGCCATCGCCGCGTCCGACCAGTTGTCGGTTGGGCACGGTCACGGCCCCACGCACCACTTTGTCGACCTAAGCGAGAGACCTCTCTGACATGAGCACACCCCTTTCCGAACAAACCGTCCTCGTCACCGGTGCCGGACGCGGCTTTGGCGCCGCAATCGCACGCGCCTTCGCGCGCGAGGGCGCTCGCGTGGCGATCAACTACCGCAACAGCCAGAGCGCGGCGGAGGCGTTGGCGGCGGAGCTCGGCCCGAACGCCTTTGCTGTCCAGGGCGATGTCCGCGATGCGGCAAGTGTCAAGGCGATGTTGGGCGCGGTCACCGAAGCCCTCGGCGCACCGACCACGTTGGTCCACAACGCCCTTGCCGATTACAGCTTCAACGGGGATGCCCGCGACACGCTTGAGAGCCTCAGCGCAGAGGCGCTCGGCGCCCAGCACCAGACGGCGGTTGTCGGTGCGCTCAACGTTATCCAGGCGGCGGTCCCTGCGATGGTGGAGACCGGGTTCGGCCGGATTGTGACCATCGGCACGAACCTCGTGCAGAACCCCGTTGTGCCGTACCATGACTACACCTCCGCGAAGGCGGCCCTCCTCGCATTGACGCGGACCGCGGCTGCAGAGCTCGGTCCGCAGGGCATCACGGTGAACATGATCTCAGGCGGACTCCTCCGCACCACGGATGCGAGCGCTGCGACGCCGGACGCTGTCTTCGACATCATCGCACAGAACACGCCCCTCCGCAGCGTCACCACGCCGGAGGAGGCTGCGGATGCCGTGCTCTTCTTCGCGAGCCCGTGGGCCCGGGCCGTGACCGGGCAGAACCTGATCGTGGACGGGGGTCTGGTCTTCGGCTGACCGCCGCACGGTGGGTCCGCCATGCGACACCCGCCCGCGGGTGGCGGGCGCCGCTCTTTACGACCGGCATCTGGCGTGCACGCTCCCACTCAAGCGGTGGCAGAGGGAGGGTAGCCGATGCGCAAGGACCGGCGGAGGAGCGTGGCAGGGGCGTCGACATCGCCGCAGCGCGGGTGACCCGATACGGCACCCGCTCACCGCGTTTGTCGGTGACCCTGCCGCGGATCGCGCTCCGCGACCCGGAGATCGAGCAGATCTTTGCGCGCCACCCCAGGCGCATTTGGCATTGCACGCTCAGCCTCGATGGCGGCACCCTGGTGCCGGCGCGCTGCATCGAGTTCCTGCCGCCGCCCGGTCTCGACTCTGAAGCGGTCGACTGGTTCGCGGTCGCGCGCGGAGTTGTCGACAACCTCCGCGCGCAGGGCGTTCAGTTCGTCGTCGATGGTCCGGACGGCCGCACCTGGCATGACGATGGTTCGCCCTGAGGTTGGATCGCCTCCTTTTTGTGCAGCTTTGGGGCCTCGGCGTGAAGTTCGACACAGTCGGGCACCGCAGCACACGCTAGCGTGATCGGACTGTGACCGGGTGTTGGTTTGAGCCGCACGCGGAGGGCCCATCTGCTTGTTTCAGAAGGAGTATCGCGATGACAGGTCGACGTTTTGGGGCACGATCCACCTGGCTGGCGACAACCGCGCTCGCGTTTGTCGCCCTGGGGGCGCCGGCACAGGAGCGGCAGCTGACGGTGCTGCTCTCCGGGGGGAGCCTCACGCTGCGCCCGGGCATCGCGGAGGGGCTTGGGGACCGCGTCGCGGAGGCCGTGAAGGACCGGGCGGCGCTGATGGAGAACGCAGACCCGCGCACTGCCCTCGTTGTCACAAGCGAGGCGCCGGCCGAGACGCTGACCGCGCTGTCGGAGGCTGGGATTGCACCGGTCGAACGTCTGGCAGCCGACGCCTTCGTGGTTTTGGTGGGCCCGGATGAGCTCCGGGTGCTGGACGCGCTGCCGGGTCTCGGCACGCTCGACATCTTTCCAGCGACGGCCAAGAGTGCGGCGGAGGTCAGCCGCACGCGCCCCTTCGAGTGGCAGCTCAGAGACGGCGGCACGCTCGCCTATGCGGTCCAGGTCTATCCCGGGACGCGCGCAGCGGAGATCGAAGCCTTGCTCGATCAGGGCTATGTCGACGCGCCTGAGGACTACGACCCGCGCATGGTCGAGATTGTGCGAGTGTTCACGGTGGTCACGAAGCCCGATGCGGTCCGGCGGCTTGCCGGTCTGCCGTTCGTTGCGCGCATTGAGCCTGCCCCGGTGCCGGACATCCCCGAAAATGTCGACAGCACTCAACCCCTATCGAATGTCGATGACGTTCAGATCGCGCCACACAACCTGTCGGGCTCCGGCATCAATGTGGGGGTCTGAGAGGCGACGGAGACGGCGACGGCGGGCTTTGGCGTCCGCGACACCCATGAAAGCCTGACCGGGCGCGTGACCGTCGAGGAGGTGTCGAACTTCTCGAACCACGCGACACATGTGGCGGGCACCATCGCGTCGAGCGGTGTGACCGCGGGCACGGAGGGGATGGCGCCGGCGGCGGGCCTCGCCGGCTATAGATCTGCGGGCGACGCGAATGAAATGACGGCCGCCGCGCTGTCCGCCGGAGGCGCGGGTGATCTGCTGCCGATCCGGATCTCCAACCACTCCTTCTCAATCGGAACTGGGTGAAGCAGGAACGGTCAGACGTTCGCACACCAGACGTTTGGCCAGTACACCACCGTCAGTGCGGGCTTCGACAATGTTGTCATCGGCACCGACCTCATTGTCGTGAAGTCGGCCGGCAATGACCGCAATGATCAGTGGGACGGCGCAAGCACGGATCCCTCGATCCCGATGCCGCCTCGAGACTGCCGACAAGGCGGGCTCGGGATCGACGCGGACTGCATCGGGCA
>JBCCWM010000296.1:0-5778 GCA_039193505.1 Pseudomonadota bacterium
CGAGCAGGTTCGCCGTGGCGCAACTGGTGGAAAAGGCGGACAGAAAGACCGCTTGGGAGGTCCTGGAACGTCTCCTCGACGCCGCCCCCTACCGGATCCACACGAGCCTCACCGACAACGGCATCCAATTCGCCGAGCAGCCGCGCAACCGCAACACCGTCTCCTCCCGGCCGATGCGGTTCGACATGATCTGCGAGGTGAACGGGATCGAGCACCGCCTGACCGAGCCCAACCATCCTTGGACCAATGGACAGGTGGAGCGAATGAACCGCAGGATCAAAGACGCCACGGTCAAGCGCGACCACTACGACAGCCACGACCAACTTCGCAGCCATCTCGCCGACGTCCTCGACGCTTACAACGACGCGCACCGTCTCAAGACGCTAGCGGTCTCACACCCCACGAGTACCTCTGCAAAATCTGGACTTCAGAGCCGGATCGCTTCATCGTCGCCCCGATCCAACAGACGCCGGGACTGAACACCTAGCGTTCCGTGAACTTTAGCTCAATCCGCCGGTTTTGCGCACGCGCCTCAGGGGTAGGCGCCGGGTTCACGGGCTGGTACTCGGCGAAACCGTTGGCGGCGAGGCGGTCGGGGGAAATGTCTTCGTTCTCAACCAGGTAGCGCACAACCGACAGGGCGCGGGCTTGCGACAACTCCCAGTTGTCTGCGAACCGGCTCGTTGAGGAGACGGGCAGGTCGTCTGTGTGTCCATCGACGCGGAGGATCCAATCGATCCCCTCGGGAATATCACTCCGAATCTCGCGGATCACCGCCGCCACTTCGGCAATCTGGGCCTGCCCCTCCGCGCCAAGTGTCGCCGAGCCACCCGCAAAAAGGACCTCCGACGAGAACACAAAGCGGTCGCCCACGATCACGACCCCTTCGCGGTCGCTGAGAATCTCTCGCACCCGGCCGAAAAACTCAGAGCGGTAGCTGGCGAGATCCTCGGCCTCTGCGGCGAGGCGCTCGGCCTCTAGGCGAAGCCGCTCGGCCTCTGCGGCCTCGAGTTCCGCGCGGCGGCGCTGTTCTGCGGCGACCTGAGCCAGGGCGGCATTCAGCTCCGTGCCGAGCGCCTCGATCTGGACCTGCGCCGCCTCGTCGCGCTCCTGCGAGCCGTCCACAACGCGCTGCAGCGCCTGGAGCTGCCGGCTCAACTCCTGCGTTTGCTGGCTGAGTAGCGCGACCTGGCGCTGGCTCTCAGCCGACAGCGCCTCTTCTTCGGCGAGTTGTGCGTTGGCGGCAGCAAGGAGTGCCGCCTGACGCTCGGCCTCCGCAATCGCACCTGCGCCCTCGGCTTGCGCGGCCACAAGCTCGTCCCGTGCGGCGCGCGCAGCCGCCAGCAGCGTCAGCGTCTCCTCGGCCTCGCGCCGCTCCTCCTCCAGCGTGAGAGCGAGTGCACTCAGTTCGGTGTCCGCGTTTTGCAGCCGTTCGCGGAGGAGGGCGGCAGCCTCGGCATCGACGAGACGGGCCGCCTCGCTCTCCGACAACGCGGCCTCTCGTGCGGCAATTTCGGAGCGAAGGTCGGCTGTCTCCGTCTCGGCCGCGACAAGCTGTGCCTCCAGCGCGGCCCGCGCCGCAGAGGCCTCCTCCGCGCTGGCGTCGAGCGTGCTCAGCCGGAGTCGGAGCGCCTCCTGCGCCTCCGTCTCGGCGGCGAGCCGTTCCTCGAGGTCGGTCACGGTTTCAATCCGCGCCGCGATGTCGGCGCGCAGCGCTTCGCTCTCGGCGCGCTCCGCGGCCAACGTCTCCGTCAAATCGGACTGGCGTGCCGCGGCGCTGTCGAGCTCGGCCTGCAAGGCCTCCGCCGACGCCGTCGACGCAGCGACATCGTCGCGGAGCGATGCCACCAGGGCCTCGAGCGCCTCTCGACGGGCAGCAGCCAGCCGGGCGGCTTCGGCACGGTCATCCAGCTCGGTCCGCGCGGCAGCGAGCGTCGCGGCCATCTCGTCGGCCTCCTCCTCAGCGCCCGCCAGCGCCGCCTCGCGAGAGGCTGCCTCGGCCTCGAGGGCTTCGATCTCGCTTGCCCGACGAGCGGCGAGGGCCTCCGCCTCCGAGAGCTCCGCCGACCGCGCGGCGACCTGCGCTTCAGCATCGCTCAGGGCCGTGCTCTGCGTTGCGGCCCGCGCCTCCGCCTCGGCCAGGGCAGCCGCGCGCCCGGCAGCGGCCGTCTCAGCGAGCTCCAGCCGCTCCTCAAGCGCGGAACTCCGGGCGATGATGCTGGCGAGTTGCGTCTCGAGGCTCGAGATCCGCGCCCTTGCCCGCCGCTCTGCCTCCGCCAGCGCATCGATCTCGGCCACTTGGCGGGTTGAGAGCGCCTCCGCCTCCACCAGACGATCGGCCGCAACCGACTGAGCGGCAGCGGCGGCCGTGGCAGAGGCTTCTGCCGCGCGGCGGGCGGTCTCAGACGCCTCCGCCGCCTGCTCGGCGTCTGCTAGTTGTGAGGTCAGGGCCCCCAACTCATCCGTCAGCCCCGCCACAGTCTGCTGCTCCAGTCCGAGCGCGACCGCCAGTTCGGCGACCTGATCCGAGAGGTCGTCGAGCTCGTTTTCCTGAAGCACGATGCGGTCGCGGAGCACGTACTGCACGATCATGAAGATCGACAGCACGAAGAAGAGCACAAGGAGCAGCGCGGTCATCGCGTCGACGAAGCCCGGCCAAATGTTGCCCGTCAGCCGCTGGGAGGAGCGTCGGGCGAGCGCCATTCCGCCTAGCCCCGCGTTGCGGAACGGATTGCGTCGGTCAGCGCCGCGAGATCTTGGCGCAGCTCCGCCACCGCGTCCTGTCGGCCCGCCGCCATTTCTTCGAGGATGCGCAGCATTTGGTGGTCGATGTTGCGCAGGCGTGTCCGGCTGTCGGGATCGAGGGCGCCGCCGCCCTCCTCCTCCCGCGTTTCAAGAAGGGTGGCAATGCGGTCCTGGCCGGCCGCCAGCCGCTGGATCGCGCCCATCTCGTTGCCGCCGCCGCCCTGCCCGATCTGGCTCGCAAGCGCCGCCACGGCCTCCGTCAAGCGCCCGATCTTGGCATCCGTCTCAATCCGGCTCTGCTCCGCCCGCACGACGACCTGCTGGAAGTTCTGAAGCTGTGTCGCCGCTGCCTCCATTCCGGCATGCCCGGGTGCAAACCCTTCCTCGGCGAAAAGGCCGACCTTGGTGATGGACGACAGCCATTCCTCCAGCTCGGAGTAGAACCGGTTCTGCCCGTGGCCCGCAAAAAGCTCCAACAGACCCACCACGAGCGAGCCTGCAAGACCGAGGAGCGAGGACGCGAATGCCGTGCCCATGCCCCCCAATTGCTCCTCAAGCCCTGACATAAGGTTATCGAAGACTTCGAGGGAATTGGCCCCTTCCTGCGGCGCCAGCGTGCGGATGGTGTCCACCACCGCCGGCACCGTTGTGGCGAGACCGTAAAACGTGCCGAGAAGACCCAGAAAAATCAGCAAGTTGATGATGTAGCGCGTAATGTCGCGCGCCTCATCGAGCCGGGTCGCGACCGAATCGAGGATGGAGCGCGTCGATGTCGACGTCAGCGAGCGGCGGGCCTCCGTGTCCCGAAGCAGTGCCGCGAGCGAGGCCAGGAGGCGCGGCGAGGCGGAGAACTCATGCCCCGGCCGGTCGAGCGCAAACCCCTCGATCCAGTTGACCGAAGAGATCAGCGTCAGGACCTGCATGAAGCAGGCCAGCACGCCCACAACAAAAACGGCGAGGATCACACCGTTCAAGTAGGGCGAGGCAAGGAAGATCGGGGCAACGGCGGGATAGACCAGCACGCCACCCACAGCCACGAGCCCGAGGATCAGCACCATGATGAGGATCTGGCGGATCGGCTGGGAGAATTGCGGCTCCTGATCGCGATCCATTAGCATCTTTGGGCCGGCTCCTTCTTAGAATTCTTAGCATTTTCGAGCCGACCATAGTGACGGAGATCATGGTTTCCAACACGGAAATGCCGCATTGCCACATCAATGGCAGGCTGCGGTCGCGTTGCGCCATCTCTGCATCGTTGCCATATCAAAACGGCCACCGCTTGAGGAGAAACCCGTATGTTGCCGACCTTTGCCGCACCCGCCGTGGCCATCTTTGTCTTCGCGAGTGTTCTCGTCTTTCTCATGGTCAAGTCCGTCCCGCAGGGCGAGAACTGGACGATTGAGAGATTTGGTCGCTACACGCGCACGCTGAGCCCGGGGCTCAACTTCCTGGTGCCGCTCGTCGACCGAGTGGGCGCGAAAATCAACATGATGGAGACTGTCCTCGACATCGACAGCCAGGAGGTCATCACCAAGGACAACGCCATGGTGGTCGCCGACGCCGTGGCCTTTTATCAGGTCATCGACGCTGCCAAGGCCGCCTATGAGGTCAGAAACCTCGAGCGCGCCCTGTCGAACTTGAGCCAGACCAACATTCGCGCCGTCATCGGGTCGATGGATCTCGATGAGAGCCTGTCGAACCGCGACGTGATCAACTCAAAACTCCTGACGGTGATCGACCAGGCCTCGAACCCTTGGGGTGTGAAAGTGACCCGCGTCGAGATCAAGGACCTGGCGCCGCCGACCGACATCACCGAAGCCATGGGCCGTCAGATGAAGGCGGAGCGGGACCGGCGTGCCGAGATCCTGACGGCCGAGGGGCAGAAACAGTCCGCCATTCTCAAGGCCGAGGGCGAACGCGAGGCCCAGATCCGCGAGGCTGAGGGACGGCGGGAGGCCGCGTTCCTCGACGCGGAGGCGCGCGAGCGCGCCGCGAAGGCCGAGGCCGAAGCGACACGCATGGTCTCGGAGGCGATCGCCGCCGGAGATGTCCAGGCGATCAACTACTTCGTTGCGCAGAAATACACTGAAGCTCTTCAGGGCATCGGTTCGGCCCCGAACGCCAAGACTGTGATGATCCCGATCGAGGCATCGAGCCTGATCGGCTCGATCCAGGGCATCCAGGCGCTGGCGAAATCGGTCGGGGAGAAGTGATGGTCGTCCTCGACTTCCTGCAGGGCATCTCGCCTTGGTGGTGGGTGGCCTTCGCGCTGATGCTCGGCGCGCTCGAGATGTTGTCGCTTGCGTTCTTCCTGGTCGGTCCGGCTCTGGCGGCGTTCGTGATGTCCCTCCTCCTCGTTGCCTTTCCGGACATGCCGGCAACCATCCAACTTGCGCTTTTCGGCGTGATTTCCGTCCTCCTGACCCTCGGGTTTCAGACCCAGCGCCACCTCCTTCAACCCGATGAAGCCCCGCCGAACAGCCTGAACGATCGACGCGCCCAGATGATCGGCCGCCAGGGAACGATCATCTCGTTCCGTCATGGCCGGGGCGCCATCGAGATCGACGGCATCCACTGGCAGGCCAAAGCCGATCCGAGTGCCCTCGGACTGAAGCCCGGCGCCCTCGTCGAAGTCGAGGGCGTGGATGACGGTCTCCTCACGATCCGCCGTTTGACCCCGGAATGAGCGGTCTTGTTAACCGTTTCTGAAGACGTCGCACCGCAGCCTCCCGCCAACGAAGGAGAGGTGCATGCGTTCCACGGTTCTCGCAGCGCTGCCGGCGCTGGCCCTATCGGCCCCCATGGCCAGCGCCGAGGGGCATGCTGGCTGTCCGGTCCACATCGTGACCCAGGGCGAAACGCTCAGCATCATCGCTGAGGCCTATTACGGTGAGCTCGACGTTTTCGAAGATCTCTACGAGGTCAACCGGGAGGTCATTGGGGAAGACGTCGACGTGATCGAAGAAGGGATCGGCATCACCCTTCCCTGCACAGGCCCCCTCGGCGCGCGTCTGGACCAAGCCGCGGTCGCAG
>JBCCWM010000297.1:0-5775 GCA_039193505.1 Pseudomonadota bacterium
CCGAAGAGCCAGATCATCACCATCGACGGCATCATGAAGAGCATGGAGCCCGCCATGTCGATCACCCGACGCGCCTTGTGACTGAGGTTTGCATAGAGGAGGTCGACCCGGACATGACCGCCCTGCACAAAGGTGTAGGCGCAGCACAGGACCACGACCATCGCGTTGTAGAGCTTCAGCTCCTCCGCCCACCACGAGAGATCGCGGGTCAGCGCCACACCGAACGGGCCGACAGAGACCTCGGACACCCGAAAGACCCGCTGCAGGAAGACAATCATCACCTGCTGGAGAACCATCAAAAGCCCGGCCCATGCAAAAAGCCGGCCGGTCACGTTCGAAAAGGTCTCAAGCCCGATCACGACACCCCAGAGGACCCGGCGCCGCCAGATCCCGACGATGAAGATGACAAGGAAAATGTCCACGACGGCAAAGAAAAACTCGACCGAGCCGCCGTAGTAGATGACCCGGCCAAGTGCCTGCTTGTCGGACCAGTCGAGCCAGGCGGACGGGTTAAACAGCGCCCACGCGATATTGTAAAAGCCAAGGAAAATATTGCCGATCAGCCAGCGGAGCGCGTCGATCATTCACCCCTCCCAAGGGGGCCCCGGCCGGGGCCGGCCGGGGCGGTCTCGTCAGCCGAGGACGCGGTTGCGCTGGCGGGTGTACTCACCTTCGGAGCGGTCGAGCCAGCTCGAGGTGGAGCGCAAGGAGGTCTCGAAGCTCTCCCGGATTTGGACGTAGAGGGGATCGTCCATGAACTCGTCGAGCGCCTGAGCCGCGGCGGAGCCGAAGGCCTCCCAGATGTCGTCGGAGAACGTCGAAATGTTGACGCCGGCAGATTCGATGCGGGTGAGAGCCGCGCCGTTGTTGGAGTTCGACTGTGCGATGTTCCAGGACGAGGTCGCGACGGCCGCCTGCTCGCAGATCGCCTGATGCGCAGGCGAAAGGCTGTCCCAGACATCGCGGTTGAACGCAACCGCGAGCGCCGAGCCAGGCTCGTGGAAGCCGGCAGTGTAGTAGTATTTGCAGATCTCCTGGAAGCCGAGGCGCTCATCGGCGAAGGGGCCGATCCACTCGGCCGCGTCGAGCGCGCCGGAGGCGAGCGCCTGGTAGATCTCGCCGCCCGGAACGGTCTGAACGGAGGCGCCTGTGTTGGCCAGCGCGCGCCCGCCGAGGCCCGGCATCCGGAAGCGGAGGCCCTGGAGGTCTTCTGCAGAGTTGATCGGCTCCCGGAACCAGCCGCCCGGCTGCACGGTCGTGTTGCCGCAGAGGAAGGACTTCAGACCGAAGATCTGCCCGAGCTCATCATGGAGTTCGATCCCGCCATCGTGCAGATACCACGCATTCTGCTCCTGCGCGGTGCCGCCGAAGGGGACCGCGGTGAAGAAGAAGTAACCCGGATGCTGACCGCCGAAATAGTACTCAGCCGAGTGATAGCAGTCGGCCTGACCCGCGGTCACGGCGTCGAACACTTCGAATGCGCCGACCAGCTCACCGGCGGCCTTCTTCTCGATCACGAGGCTGCCGTCGGACATCGCAGCGACCGCGTTGTTGAAATAGACGGCCGCGTCGTCAAAAATCGCGAAACCATGGGGCACGGAGGTGACCATGGTGAGTGTGCGGTTGCCCTGCGCGATGGCCGGGGCCGCAAGCGTTGCCGCGGCACCACCGGCTGCGGAGGTGCGAAGGAAAGAACGACGATCCATAAATGGCTCCCTATGGACGGGCGCAGTTGGCAGGACGCCCATTGTGATTGTGGCCGGCACCCTAGAGCATCGGATCTTCCGAGAAAACAGCCGATCGGCGCGGTCTGGCGGAAAATCGCGCGACCGGGCATTCACAATCCTGCGCCCACGCGCCGAGCTGCGAAACAAATATGCACAAGGGCACGCCCAAGCGACATATTCGACGCTTATTTTGAGTTGACCGAGGCGCGCCTCCGCCGTAGACGAGGGGTATGTGCAACCTGATCGTAGTACTTACCGCGCACGAGCGACCTCGGGGATAGACACCTCGTCCAGGTCCGCTCGTGCTCACGCCCCTCGACGGGGCTTTTTTTATGCCCTCTGACAGGGCTGAGACGAGAGAGGAGAGCAACATGTCGCCGCAAATGACCGGAGCGGAAATCGTCGTAAAGGCGCTCATCGACCAGGGCGTGGACACCATTTTCGGCTACCCGGGTGGCGCGGTGCTTCCGATCTATGACGAGCTCTTCAAGCAGCAGCAGATCCGCCACATCCTGGTCCGCCACGAACAGGGTGCGGTCCATGCGGCCGAGGGCTATGCCCGCTCCACCGGCAAACCGGGCGTCGTCCTGGTCACGTCGGGCCCCGGGGCCACCAATGCCGTCACCGGCCTGACGGATGCGCTGATGGATTCGATCCCCCTCGTTGTTTTGACGGGTCAGGTGCCGACCTTCATGATCGGCAACGACGCCTTTCAGGAAGCCGACACCGTTGGGATCACCCGCCCCTGCACCAAACACAACTGGCTGATCAAGGACACCGACATCCTCGGCGAGACGATCAACCAGGCATTCCACGTGGCAACAACCGGCCGCCCGGGCCCCGTCCTGATCGACATCCCAAAGGATGTGCAGTTCGCCGCCGGCACGTATTCAGGAAAGGAGAGCGTCCGGACCCGTCACTATCAGCCGCAAACGGAGGGCGACCGGGATCTCGTGACCCTCGCCGTCGAGGCGCTGGAGCAGTCGAAGCGCCCGATCATCTACTCAGGCGGCGGCGTGATCAATGCCGGTCCCGAGGCGTCGACGCTCCTGCGCGCGCTGGTGGGCGAGACCGGCTTTCCGATCACCTCGACGCTGATGGGCCTCGGCTGCTATCCGGCGAGCGGGGCGCAGTGGCTCGGCATGCTTGGAATGCATGGGACCTACGAGGCGAACCTCGCGATGCATGATTGCGACTTCATGCTCTGCGTCGGTGCGCGCTTCGACGACCGCATCACGGGGCGGCTCGACGCGTTCAGCCCGAACTCCTTCAAGGTGCACATCGACATCGATCCGTCCTCGATCAACAAAAACGTGCATGTCGACGTCCCGATCGTCGGCGATTGCGGTCGAGTGCTCGAGCAGATCCTCGACACCTGGCGCGCGCGCGGCGCAAAGACCGAGAGCGTGACGGCCTGGTGGACCCAGATCGATGCGTGGCGCGCGGTCAAGTCGCTCGCCTACACGGGCTCGACCGCCACCATCAAACCGCAATACGCGCTCGAGCGGCTTGAGGCCCTGACCAAGACCCATGACCGCTACATCTGCACGGAGGTCGGTCAGCATCAGATGTGGGCCGCGCAGTATCTGGGGTTCGAGGATCCGAACCGCTGGATGACAAGCGGCGGCCTCGGGACCATGGGCTACGGCATGCCGGCCTCCGTCGGTGTCCAAGTCGCCCATCCGGACGCGCTGGTGATCAACGTCGCTGGCGAGGCGTCGTGGCTGATGAACATGCAGGAGATGGGGACGGCGATCCAATACCGCCTGCCGGTCAAGCAGTTCATCGTCAACAATGAGCGCCTCGGCATGGTGCGCCAGTGGCAGGAGCTCCTCCATGGGGAGCGCTACTCCTCCTCCTGGTCTGAGGCGCTGCCCGACTTTGTGAAGCTTGCCGAAGCGTTCGGATGCAAGGGGATCATCTGCGACAATCCTGCGGATCTCGATGATGCAATTGAGGAGATGCTCGCCTATGACGGGCCCGTGATCTTCGACTGCGTGGTCGAAAAGCACGAGAACTGCTTCCCGATGATCCCGTCGGGAAAGGCCCACAACGAGATGCTCTTGGGAGATGCCAGCACCAAGGATGCCATCGATCAAAGCGGCGCGGTTCTGGTTTAACCCGCGCCGCAAGGCGGCCGATCCGTTCCTGTTTTTCTCCTACGGGATGACCAAGTGTGGCTCCACCCTGGCGTTCCAGATCGCCCGGGTGGCGCTTGTCCAGGCCGGGTTTCCGCAGCCGATTGTCGAGCTCCCGAACATGAAGTCACAGCCTCGCATCAACTTTCTCGCGCAGACCAGCGCAGAGTGTCTGGCGGCGATTGACCGGTCGCTCGACGATCTCGGGCATCCGATTGCGTTCAAAACCCACGCGCGCCCCTCGGATGAGGCGGTGCGCCGGGTGCAAAAGGGCCGCGCGCGGGCGCATGGCGCCTACCGGGATGTGCGGGACATGGCGCTCTCGATGCTCGACGCCGGTGTCCAGGCGCGGGCCAAGGGACGCCCCGCCTTTTCCGAGATCGAGACGCTCGAGGACGCGGTGGCCGGCATCGACACGCAACTCGACACGCTGACAGCCTGGTTCGAGCTTCCCCATGTCCGCGCAATGCCCTATGCCCGCACCGCATTCGCCACGGAGGAGGCTGCGGCCGATGTCCTCGAGCAGCTCGGCATCGATGGGGACCCGCAGAAGATTGCGGTCCAAGTCCACGAGCGGGAGCACACCCAGCTCAACAAAGCCCGGCCCGACCGACACAAGGCTGAGATGGACGAAGCGACCCAAGCAATGTTCCGGGCCCGCTACGCGCCCTTTTACGCGCTTCTCCATGACACTGAGCCGAAGCTGCCGCTGCCGCCCAGAACCACACTCAAATCCCCGGACGCCGGTCCGGCCGAGACCAAGGACCGCGTGACATGAACGCACTCAACATCAAAAAGGGGACGAGCAGGAAGAGTGCCTACGACCTCAAAAACCCCCTCGGCGACCATCAGGAGGCGCACACGTTGATGGTGCTCGTCGACAACGAGGCGGGCGTTCTGGCGCGGGTCATCGGGCTTTTCTCGGGCCGCGGCTACAACATCGACAGCCTGACCGTGGCAGAGGTCGACCACGAGGGGCACCGCTCGCGCATCACGATTGTCACGACCGGGACGCCGGCTGTGATCGAGCAGATCAAGGCACAGTTGAGCCGCATGGTGCCGGTCCATCTGGTCCACGACCTGACCGTCGAGGGACCCGCGGTTGAGCGCGAGCTCGCCCTGGTCAAAGTAACCGGCACCGGCGACAAGCGCGTCGAGGCGATGCGCACGGGCGAGGTCTTCCGCGCGCGCGTGGTCGATTCCACCCTCGAGAGCTTTGTCTTCGAGATCACCGGCGCCCCTTCCAAGATAGACGCCTTCGTCACCCTGATGGAGCCCCTCGGCCTCGCCGAGATTGCCCGCACCGGGGTCGCGGCCATCGCGCGCGGGCTCTAGAAGTCGATGAAGCGTTCGTTCATGAAGCCGGTCTTGCCCTCGCAACTGCCGGCACCCACCGCCACCTGACGGGCGCGCAGGCCGTAGAGCGACAGGCTCTCGGACAGCACTGTGATCGGGACGCTGCCACGAACCTCGCAGATCCGCTCCACGCCGCAGTCGAGCGCATCGAAATCGAACGACAGCACCTCGTAGGGCAAGCTGTCATTCACGCCCTCCATCAACTGGGCCGCCATCGGCGGGGGCGTATCGCCGGGTTCCATCCCGAGGAGTTTTTGCGACAGGCGCAGCTGTTCGACGATGTCGGGCCGCCTGCAGAGGATGCCGGCGGTGTATTCCTGGGGATCGGCGTTCAAGTAGAGTTCCGCGACGGACGCGTCCTCGGCGTTCACACGCGCCTCGGTCGGCGGGTCTGTCTTCAGCTCGTCCACTCGGGCCCGGCAGTCCTTCATCAACTCGGACCCGCGGAGCCGCTCGTTCGGCGGCAGCGCCTCGATCACGCTGACGACGTCGGCCTCGCGCACCACCTCGCCGGCTTGATCCGCACGCCTGACGGAAATCCCACCCTGCCCCAG
>JBCCWM010000298.1:0-5774 GCA_039193505.1 Pseudomonadota bacterium
CGGCATCCCAGGCCCGGACCGCTCCCCCTCATCCAGACCGCACACCGACGTCTCTTTCAGCGAAACGCTCAAGCCGCCACAGCCCGACGACGGCCCACCTCACGGCGCACGTCCCCCGAGCCCAACACAACGACACCCGTCACCCCCAACAGCAGACGCCGTGGTGGGGCACCGGTGGCTTCTCCAAGCGCAACGCCCGAGCGGGCACCGCGCAGGTCAAGACAGCTCGAAGCGCTGCTTCGGTTCGATGTGCCCCCGGCCTGTCTTCGTTCGGACCAAGGGCGCCACGCCACCGCACTTGCCGCAGGATTGTGGGCCTGATCCAGCAGGTTTTGACGAAGGGCGGGCCCGTGGCACAGGACGCGCCCTGCCCCGCTCGCGGAGGAGACGGGCTGGCTCGGAGGCGTTGTCAGGGCAGCTTGGGCCGGGACGATTGTCGGTCGGCGGGGAACGGCTCCAATCTCCGGCGGCATGTGAGACGCGTCCAAATCGATGCTGCGAGCGCCTCTGCCGGACCGCAAACTCACACCGACGAGGTCAGGTACGTTCTGCGTCGCGGACACAAGGTATGCAGTCGCCGTTGGTCGCGTGTGGAGATCCGGGCGACGGAACCCGCGCGGCTTACGTCGCATGAGACCGACGGCCACGGGTTGGCGCGCCAACGCCCCGGTCGGCGCGCGCCGTGGCGGCCGCTCGGGCGTGTGGCTGACGTCACTGGGCGCTGCGCAACGCCCCCTTTCGCACACCCGCGTTCTGCCCTATATAACGCTATGGTGTCGCAGGGCGGCGCCACGCGTAGCAACAGCACGAAGGACCCGAGCGCCATAGCCCGCAGACCCCATCACGCGCCACCGACGCGCGACACCGGCCCCCGCGTCAACGACCGGATCCGCACCACCGAAATTCGCCTGATCGGCCCGAACGGCGAGAATGTTGGCGTGGTCACGCCCGAACGCGGGCGAAACCTCGCGGAGGCCGCGGGCCTCGACCTGGTCGAGATCTCACCGAACGCTAAGCCGCCGGTTTGCAAGATAATGGACTTCGGCAAGTTCAAGTACGAGACGCAGAAGAAAGAAGCCGAAGCGCGGAAAAAGCAAAAGATCATCGAGGTCAAGGAGGTCAAGTTCCGTCCGAACACGGACACTCATGACTACGATGTGAAAATGAGGAATGTGACCAAGTTCCTCGGCAACGGCGACAAGGTGAAGGTGACGCTCCGCTTCCGTGGTCGTGAGATGGCCCACCAGGAGCTTGGCAGGAGATTGCTGGAGCGTGTGGCCGAGGACACGACCGAGATCGGCAAGGTCGAGGCAATGCCCAAGATGGAAGGGCGTCAGATGGTCATGATGATCAATCCGATCAAGGCCTGATGTCCGCACTCGATTTTATCGAGCATCTGCCCCTGCCTGTCGTCGCCGCCCTGACCCGCCCGCTGCCGCCGCGCCGCCGCGGTCAGGTCGGAGCTTGGATCCTGCGCAGGATCCTGCGCAATGTGCCCTCTCTTCGCCGGCGGGTGGTCGACAATCTCTCCCATGTCTTTCCGGATATATCCGCCGCACGCCGGGCGGAGATCCTTGACGGCATGGCCGCGTCGCTCGGGCGGACGCTTGTCGAGTTGCTCCATGCCGATCAGTTTCTCAGGCGGAGCGACGGGGTCACCTGGTCGGGCAACGGTTTTGAAGTCATTTTGGCGGCGCGCGAGGCCGGTCGACCCGTTGTGGGCGTCGGCGGGCACTTCGGCCAGTGGGAGGCGGCGCGCGCGTTCCTAAAGCGCCAAGGGCTGGAGGCCGGAGCGATCTACCGCCCGCTTAAGAACCGCTTCTCAGACGCCTTTTTGACGCCGCGCTATTCCACGTTTGGCATGCCGCTCTTCCCGAAGAGCCGAGCGGGCACGCGGAACGCGGTTCGCTATCTCTCTCGGGGAGGGTTTCTTGCAATCCTTGCCGATCAGAAGATCGATGAGGGGATCCTCGTCGACTTCCTTGGCCAACCGGCCGCCACCGCGCCCCTCGCCGCCGAGCTTGCGCTCAAGTTCAAGGCGCCGCTCGTTCCGGTCTATGTCACCCGAGGGTCGGATCTCGAGAGCTTCCATATCGAGTTTCACGACCCTATCCCGCACAGTGGTGCGCGGGAAATGACCGCGGCCATCAACGAAAGCCTTGCGCGCCATGTGCGCTCGCATCCGGAGCAGTACTACTGGCTCCACCGCCGATGGCATATACGCAACCCCAAGCATGTGGCGGAGCTTGCCGCGCGGCAGGCGTGATCAGTCGATCTCTGATGCAGCAAGGATAGGCCCGCCCGGACCCGCCTGGGCGAACACCACAACCGGCCCATCCACATTGACGGTCACACTGTGGGCGCCATCGCCCGGGAGCTCCGCGAGCTTCACCAGCTCCGTCACGACGCGGTGGTAGGTGAGCGTCTTGCCCGCGTTTTCCCCGCGTTCGATCATCACCCGCGCAACCGGAAGAACACGCGCCAACATCAGGACGACGCTCTCAGCCGCGTGCGCCTCATAGACCACCGCAAGCTCTCCGCCGGAGCGCGTCAGGCTGAGGTTCGCAACCGCCGGCTGCTTGGCATGTGCGACCACCGAGGCCGCCACGCCCAGGCGATCATGGCCGATCAGCGACGAGGTCCCCTGAACCACAATCTCGGGTGTAAAGCGCCCCTTCAGGCGTTGCTTGATCGCGCTCCGGTCCGCCATGCCGACATAGGAGCGCTGCCGCTCGGAAAAGGCGCGCTGAGCGAAGGTGTCGCGCCAGCCGAGATAGTCCCAATAGTCCACGTGAAAGCCGAGTGCGATCACGCCGGGCTCATCCGCGATGTCGCCGAGAAACGCATCAGCCGGTGGACAACTGTTGCACCCCTGCGAGGTGAAGAGTTCCACCACAACGGCGGGTTGGGCCTGCGCGGGGGCAGCGAAAAGGCACGCGCACACCGCGGCGATGTATCGAAGAGGTACAACCTGTCGCATGCCCATCGTGATAGCCGCCGGCCCAATCGTCAGCCAGTCAAGCCTTTGCGAGAATTATGTCATCACCAGCGGCGCGTGCGCGCGAGCCACGCCTCCGCCTCCGCCCCGAAGGCCGAGCGAAGCGCGGCCTCCTCCGACAGGATAAAGCGGCGGGTGAGGATCCAAGGCAGAAGCGCCACGGGCAAAAACGAGGAGAGCGCACCCTGGCCGAGCGCCGCCTGAAACACCAGAAGGACCAGCGCCGTGTAGATCGGATTGCGGTTGAGCCGGAAGGGCCCCCCCGTGAGCAGCGTCTTCGGTGTGTGGCGCGGCTCCACCGGTGTTCGCGCGCGGAAAAAAGTGGCAACCGTCCAAAGCGCGAGGGCAATCGCCGCCACGAAAATCACGTCCGGCAGACGCCCAGGAACCGAGAACCGCCAGATCGGCGCATAGGTCCCGAGCGCCCAGACCGCAAGCCAGGCGCCAAGTGTCCAAACCGGTGGCAGATCGATGTACTTCACCCGAGACCCTTGGCTCCATCACGCGGCAGCGAGGCTGCGTAGAACATACTGCAGCACCCCACCATTCTTGACATAGTTGATCTCGACCGCAGTATCGATCCGGCATTTGAGGCGGATCGCGCGCCTCGCACCGTCCGGATAGGTGAGCCTCGCCGGCACCTCCGAGAGCGGGACGAGATCGCCCGACAGGCCGGAGATGTCGATGGTCTCTGCCCCGGTGAAACCCAGGCTCTTGCGGCTGTCCCCGTTGGTGAACTCCAACAGGATCACGCCCATGCCAACGGGGTTTGAGCGGTGGATCCGCTCGAGGCTCTCCGCGATCACAACCCTAACACCGAGGAGCGCGGTGCCCTTCGCCGCCCAGTCGCGCGACGACCCCGTGCCGTACTCCTTGCCGGCGACCACGACGAGGGGCGTGCCGGCCGCCTTGTGCGCCATCGCCGCGTCGTAGATCGACATCTGGGTGCCGTCGGGCCCGAGCGTGTAGCCGCCCTCCACATTCTCGAGCATTTCGTTTCGAATTCGGATGTTGGCAAACGTGCCGCGCATCATCACTTCGTGATTGCCGCGCCGCGAGCCGTAGGAGTTGAACTCGCGCGGCGCCACTTGCCGGTCGACGAGGTACTGGCCGGCCGGATGGACCTCCTTGAACGACCCCGCGGGCGAAATGTGGTCGGTGGTCACGGAATCCGCCAAGAGCGCGAGGATCCGCGCGCCATGGACGTCGTCAATCACGCCCGCCTCCAATCCCATTCCCTCAAAGTAGGGCGGGTTCTGCACATAGGTCGAGGTCGAGGGGCAGGAGTAAGTCAGGCTCTCGGTCGTTTCGATCGCGCGCCACTTGTCATCGTAATCAAAGACACTGGCATACTTGGAGCGAAAGCTCTCGCGCGTCACGGTTTGCTCGACCAGCGCGGCGATCTCGGCCTGTGTCGGCCAGATGTCTCGAATGTAGACCGGGTGTCCGTCCTTGTCGGTCCCGATCGACTCGGACGTCACATCGATGCTCATGTCACCCGCGATTGCATACACCACGCAGAGCGGCGGCGAGGCGAGGTAGTTCGCCCGCACATCCGGGTTCACCCGGCCCTCGAAGTTCCGGTTCCCCGACAGAACCGAGGCCGCGACCAAGTCGCCGTCTTGGACCGCCTTCGAGATCGGCCACGGCAGCGGACCGGAGTTGCCGATGCAGGTCGTGCACCCGTAGCCCACCAGGTGGAAGCCGAGCGCGTCGAGATCCTCCTGCACACCCGACGCCTCGAGACAATCCGAGACCACCTGCGATCCCGGCGCGAGCGACGTATTCACCCAGGGCTTCCGCGTCAGGCCGAGCGCGCGCGCCTTCCGCGCGACAAGCCCCGCGCCGATCATCACATAGGGGTTCGACGTATTGGTGCAGGAGGTGATCGCAGCGATCACAACGGAGCCGGAGTGGATCGTGTAGTCCTCCCCCGCGACGGCGACCTCCTTGCCGAGGGGACGTTTGAACTCGCTCTCCATATGGCCCTTGAACGTCGCCGCAGCATCCTTCAGCAGGATCCTGTCTTGCGACCGTTTGGGGCCCGAGATCGCAGGCTCGACCGTGCTCGTGTCGAGGTGTAGGCTGGGCGTAGTCCGGCCGCACCACATGCCCTGCGCTTTGGCATAGGCCTCAACGAGGGCGATCCGGTCCTCCTCGCGCCCCGAGACACGGAGATAGCGCAGCGTTTCTTCATCGACTGGAAAGAACCCGCATGTCGCGCCGTATTCGGGCGCCATGTTGGCGATCGTCGCTCGGTCGGCGAGCGGCAGGTCATTGTGGCCAGCGCCGTAGAACTCAACGAACTTGCCGACCACTTTTTGTTCACGCAGCATTTGCGTGACGCGCAGGACGAGGTCGGTCGCAGTCACACCCTCCTTGAGCTTGCCGCCCAGCCGAACCCCCACCACATCGGGGATCAGCATCGAGACCGGCTGGCCGAGCATCGCGGCCTCCGCCTCGATCCCGCCGACGCCCCAGCCGAGGATCGCGAGACCGTTCGCCATCGTCGTGTGGCTGTCCGTGCCGACGAGCGTGTCGGGATAGGCCACCGTCACGCCCGTTTGGTCAGTGTCGGTCCAGACGGTTTGGCCGAGATACTCCAGGTTCACCTGGTGGCAGATCCCTGTCCCGAGTGGCACGACGCGGAAGTTGTCGAACGCCCCTGGTCCCATTTCAGGAACTCATAGCGCTCCCCGTTGCGCTCATACTCTCGGTCGACATTGAGCTGAAAGGCGCGAGGGGTGCCGAATTCATCGACCATGACCGAATGATC
>JBCCWM010000299.1:0-5770 GCA_039193505.1 Pseudomonadota bacterium
GACTGGGACATCCTTCGCAAGTATTGCGGGTTTGAGTTCGACGACGACGCACCGAAAACGACGGCGCGGACAGAGTATGAGAACATCCTCTATCTGGAGCGTCCGGGCTGCAATCTTTGCATGGGAAACCAGGAGAAGGCGGCGAAAGGCGACACTGTCCTCGCCACATCGACACGGCTGTTCCAGGGTCGCGTGGTGGGCGATTCAGAAACCAAAAAGGGCGAGTCCCTCCTCGGGTCCACGCCGGTCGTCGTTCTCTCCGCGATCCTCGGGCGCACACCGACCCTCGATGAGTACAAGATCGCAGTCGATGGGATCGATCTGACCAAGTTCGCACCCCCGAAACGGACGCCGATCGACACACTCTCGGTTCACTTCTAGGCGGCTCTGTCGCATGGCAAGCCCGTTCCGCTTACCTATTATCGCAGGCGCAAGCCACTTCAGCCAGCGCCCCTGACGTCGCATTTTTCGGTGGAGCTATGGCTGATCCAAACTTTCCGTTAGAGGCCCGTGCAGATCTGCCGGGCGTTGCCTTCTCGGCCATGCGTCAGGTGATCCTGATGCAGGCCAAGGCATCGAACTTGAGCGTGCTCGAAGATGCCGAGCGCGCCCTGACGGTTCGGACGGCGCATGGCTTGATCGGGTTGCGGGCCGGCGCGCAGGCGGAGACCGCGGGACTGGTCGCGGCAGCGGACGAACGCTGGCTCTTCGTGATGAAGGCCGCTGTGGTCCGGCAGATGACCCATCTCATGCCGGATGTCGCCAAGGCGATGCGCTGGTCGAACGGGCCATCCGAGGGTGCCCTGCCGCCGAATTTCATGTTCGTCGAGGCAACAGATGTCCAGGAACTCGGCCCCGTCTTCTACCGCGTGACGGTCAGGGGGGAAGATCTGTCGAGCCACGGCGATGATGCCATCCACTTTCGTCTGGTCCAGCCCCCGCCCGGGGCGGAGCCGTCCTGGCCCTCGGTCGCGGCAAACGGATCCGTCCGCTGGCCCGACGGCCCCGGGGCGCCGCACAAGCCCGTCTACACCGCGCGTTCCGTCGATCACGAGGCGAACACGCTCCTCATCGACATCTACATCCATGACGGCGGACGAACAGCGGCCTGGGCCGAGGAGCTGCTGCGGGGCGCCCGCTCGCGCCGGATCGTGGGCCTCGTTGGACCGTCTGGCGGTGGACTGCTCGATGCCGATCGAGTGCTGATGGCCAGCGACGAGACCGGTTTTCCCGCCGCTGCCCGGCTCTTGGAGAACCTGCCGCAGGACGCCGTGGGCGAGATCCTCCTTGAGGCGGAGCAGGGTGCGGCCTGCGCCTACCCGATCGACGCGCCGCCCAGGATCACGCTGACCTGGCTCTCCCGCGCAGAGGGTGAGACGCTCGCGGATGCCACGCTGGCCCGCCTCGACGCCCATCAGGGCGCAAAGATCTGGTTCGCCGGTGAAAAGGCCGAGGCACGACGCGTTCGCGACGCCGCCAAAGCCGCCGGATGGGCGCCGGGAGATCTCAGGATCTCCGGGTTTTGGAGCGAGGGCTAGTCCCAGACCGACCAGAGCGATCACGGATTGTGGGTTCTGGCACAAGACGGATTTGCCCCAAAACCAGCGCAAGTGACCCAACACGAAGGAACACAGCCAGACTGTGCCGACAGTGCCAGGCTTGTCTGCGATCTCCACCGTGAGTTCGGCAGAGTCCACCTGGTCCTGCTTCCTCGTCGGGCGTCTCGAAGCCGCGAACCAGGCGGGAGTGGTAGCGGAGAAACGGCTTTAGGGTCGAACCGCTGCTCTCGCGTCCCAGGTCCCGGATCTCCCGGAATGGGCGCTGTCGCGACAACTCCGGGACATGGCAATGCGCCCGTGCAGATAGGCTCTCTTGGGGAAAGAAAGCTCTCACGGGCCGGCCTGACCCATAGATTGGCGTCCCAAGGCGCTGCGACAGACACGTCCGCACAGGCTTCCGATCGCACGGATGCGGAGCCTTTCCCACTTCAAGTCGTGGATCAAAACACTCTCCCTCAGTCCTTTCGCCCTGCTGCCCCCATCTCTGTTTCTGGGGAGCGTCAGGCGCCGCTCACTTCGGGGGAATACTCAACTGCCCGTTTCGGGGAGAACGCTGCTGCCGATGACACCGAAGGCAGCGCCCAGACGGGCCGCTTCCGGACCTGCCAACCTTTCGGGGAATGACCCGCTATTTCTTGTCGTCCCTGAGCAGCCGGACGACGGTCGTGTGCCGAAGGACGGGTCGATCTCGATTTGCGTCTCAATCGGCCCGGGGACTCGGACCGACCTTAGGTGCCGCCTTCGTCAGTCTGCGGTGGAGCCGCCCGCCGCGCCGCGTCGAACCGGGTGCAGAGCTTCGGCAGGGGCGGGAGAGGCCATCGGCGAGTCGGCGCTCGAAGAGCGCCCGTATCGCGTGTCCACCACCGTCGGGCTCGAACCGACGGCGCCGCAATGGCTCAGTCCCACTCCACAAGGGCCGGCCGTTCTTTCGCATCGGACGCTCCCGAAGCGCCTCGCCAGAGGCCTCCTGCACTGCGCGGAGCCTGCTTCTCTCATCTCTGGCGGACATCGAGAGCGTCGGCCCGGAGGCCACACGCGCTTGTCTTCGAGCTCGAACGGCGCCCGATCAAAGGCCCGGCTTCGGCGTCGGTCGTCTTGCCCTGCACGACCGACGCTGGTTCGAGCTTCGCCGCCCAGCGCTTGAGGCCCCCTTCCATGGAGATGCTCACGGCCAGCTCTCCTTCTGCAGAATGAGCAGAGTTCGGCGGGTCAAGACAGCCATGCTCCTCGCGGATCGCACCCACCCGCCATTGGCCGGCCCGTACGTCAACATGCTGCAAATTCTGAACGATCCGCTCAGGCCTGTGCCGCTCGTTCGCCGTTTGCCCTTCCCTCGTGTCCTTGACACAGCCCTGGACCAAGTCAGAGGGGGAGACTCAGCACTCGAACTCTCTCGCAGAGGCAATGCGGTGGACCGGACGGCGCCCTCCACCAGATCGCCTGCCGAGACACTGGGATCAGACTGCCGCATGCTTGCGTTTTGGCCACTCGACGGCGGGGAGATCCGTCACTGAGCGCCTCGCTCGAAGGACGCGATCCAGTCTCTGAAGGCCGGTGCCAAAAGCGCGGCGAACGGCGCCACGCGCGTGGCATGAGCCGCGCGGTACCAACACTCTTCATGGAGGAGGTTCATGGTCCCGATCACAGTCCCGTCCACCGCAACCGGCACATTCAAAACCGAGGCGCAGCCAAGCCGCGCGATCGTCTCGTGGTCCGGAAAGACCGCGCGAATGTCCTCGGCCGTGCTCCCGAGGAACGGCTCCCCGCGGCCGAGGACCTGCTCGCCCCACTCGGTCAGCTCCCCAAGGGGCTTGCGCCCCTTGACCGGGTAGGTCTCGGGCGCCGAGGAGTACACGCGTGCCGCTGCATGCGCCGCCCGGTCAACGACCATCAGCGTAAAGAGCTTGTGCCCGATCACCTCGTTCATATGCGCGTCCATCGCATCGAAGAGCGGATCCGCGGCGGCGAGGATGGCCAGACGCTCGGCATCGGTCATGGGCGCGTCTCCGGCTTTGGGGGGCGCTCGGCCAGGAGGCCCTCGGGGCGCAAGCGCATGACGACGATGAGGGCGGTCCCGATGATGATCTCGCGCAGAGCTGCGCCCCCGGCACCCGACACCCCGTGGAAAAGCGGCTCGATAAACCGGCTCCCCTCAAGAATGGCGATGACGAGGACAGCGCCGAGGACGGCGCCCGCGGTGCTGCCCGTTCCCCCTGCAGTGAGCGCCAGAAAGATGTAGATCGTGAGAAGCGGCCGGAAGATGTCGGGCGCCACGTAGCTTGTGAAATGCGCATAGGCCGCCCCGGCAAGGCCCAGAAGCCCGGCGCCGATCGCGAACGCCTGCACTTTGAAGCGGCGGACGGGCTTGCCCGCGACGGCGGCGGCGGTCTCGTCATCCCGAATGGCGCGGAGCGCCCGGCCATAGGGGGAGCGGCGGAGGCGCTCCGTCATCCACCACGCAAGCGCCACAGCCACTGCCAGAAGCGCCGCAGAAAGTGCGTTGAACTGAAGCGGTGTCAGCGTTCCGCGAAACGGGCCTGGGATGCCGGGGATCCCATCCGATCCGTTGGTGAGCCAGATCTCGTTCGCCGCGATCAGCCGGATGACCTCCCCGAAGCCGAGCGTGACGATTGCCAGGTAGTCGCCCCGGAGGTTCAGCGTCAGCCGCGAGAGGAGCGCCCCGGCAAGGCTCGCCACCAATATCGCGATGACAATCCCCAACGCGATTGGCAGGCCCAGCGCGACGGTTGCGAGCGCCGACGCATAGGCGCCGAGCGCAAAAAAGCCCGCAAGCCCCAGATTGACCATGCCGGCCATGCCCCAGATCACGTTGAGCCCGAGCGCCAGAAGCGCGTAGATCCCCGCGAAGGTCAGGGTGGCAAGAAGGTAGCTCAGCATCAGTACGCCCTCTCGCCGAGCAAGCCGCGCGGCCGGAACGCCAGAACGAGCACGATGGCGATGAACCCGACAGCGCTCTTGTAGGAGGGCGAGAGGACGAGGACCGACAACTCCTCTCCGATCCCGACGATCATCGCGCCGAGCGCCGCGCCCAGGATCGAGCCGAGGCCGCCCACCACCGCCGCCGCAAAGATCGGCAGAATGAACCGAAACCCGGTCAGCGGATCGATCGACGTGCCGAGCCCGAGGAGCATCCCCCCGGCGCCGACCAGCCCCATGCCGATAAAGACCGTCAGGCGGCCGATCCAAACCGGATCGATGCCCTTCAGCTCCGCCAGCGTCGGGTTGTCGGCCACGGCTCGCATCGCTTTGCCGATCCGGCTGAACTTCAGTGCGGAGAAGACGACCCCCATGATGATCAGCGCCAGCACCAGGTTCTGAACTTGTTGGGGGCCGACCCGGACACCCCAAACCCGCCAATCCCGCACAAGCGGCAGATCGTAGCCCCTGAGCTCGTTGCCGAACCCGAAGCGGACCATGTTCTCAAGGACAATCGTCAGGGCAATCGAGGCAATGGCCGCCGTCAGCGCACCGTAGGGGCGAAGGGGCTTCAGGGCGACCTCGTCGGAGATCAGTCCGACAAGCGCCGCCACCAAGAAGGCCGCGATCAGCGCCGGTGCGGCGGCCAGGCCAAGCCACACATTCGCGGCATAGCCGGCAAAGGCACCGATCGTTGCGTGGCTCGCCACCGAGAAGTTCGGGAACCGCAGCACGGCGAAGATCGCAGTAAAGCCGATGGCGGGAATGGCCAGCAGCGTGCCGCTGATGAGACCGTTGATCAGTAGCTGCGGGAGGAGGTCCATCTTGGTCTGCTTGTCATGAAGAAACCCGTCCACCGACAGCGGACGACAGGAAGGTGGGCCGCCCGGCGCGGGCGACCCGGCGCTCAATCAGACGCGTTTGTAGTCGGAGGGTGCAGCACCCGAGATCGACTTGAAGATGAAGCTCGTCCCCGTGATGTCGCCGATCTCGTCAAAGTCGCAGGGACCCGACGCGCCCTGGTAGTTGATCCCGCCGTCGAGTGCGGCGAGGCCGTCGACAGCGCTCTCAACCACGGTGCCGTCGCCCTGGCTGATCGTGCGCACATTGGCCCGGACTGTGTCCCCGGTCGCAGCGCCACCCGCCGCCATGGCCAGGATGGTCAGGCTCGCATGGTCGTAGGTCTGTGCCGAATAGGGGTCGACATCCTCGACGCCGAGGATCGCCTGCACATTGGCATAGGCACCGCCGCCCACCGCAGGCGCGCCCTCCCA
>JBCCWM010000300.1:0-5753 GCA_039193505.1 Pseudomonadota bacterium
GCGCACGCGCGCATTGCGGCGCTTCTCGGTCGTGCGTTTGTCGCCGGCTCGGTCGAGATCGATGCGACGCGCGACGGCATCCGTCTTGAGGGACTGGCTGGGTTGCCGACCCTCGCCCGTGGGGCCAGCGTGAGCCAATACCTCGCGGTCAACGGTCGCCCGGTGCGGGACCGCCTCCTCCAAGGAGCACTCCGCGCGGCCTACAGTGACTTGATCCCTCAGGGACGCCATCCCATGGCCGCGCTCTTTCTCACCTGCCCGCCGGATGCGGTCGACGTGAACGTCCACCCGGCAAAGGCTGAGGTTCGGTTTCGAGATCCCGGGGTCGTCCGCGGGCTGATTGTAGGCGCGCTTCGAAGCGCGCTTGCGGAGGCGGGTCATCGGAGCGCACGGACACTGACGCCTGCCTCGCTTGGCACCTATGCGCCGCCTCCGGAGCGGCCGTCGCTGCAACGGGGGTTCAGCGAAAGCGCTACGTGGCACACGAGCCGCCCCGCAGCGCCAGTGCCGGTGCCCGCACCGGAGGCCGCGTCCGCGCGACCGCTCGGCACGGCGAGGGTCCAACTCTTTGACACATACATCTTGGCGCAGACCGAAGACGGCCTGGTTCTCATAGACCAGCACGCCGCGCATGAGCGGCTGGTCTATGAGGGGCTGAAGGCGCGCCAACGGGGCGCTCCGATCGCCACACAGCCTTTGCTCATCCCCGCCGTGGTGGAGCTGCCAGCGGCCTCGCGCGATGCGATGATCGCGGCGGCGCCAGAGCTTGCCAGTGCGGGGCTTGTGGTGGAGAGCTTCGGACCGGGGGCGGTCATCCTCCGGGAAGTGCCGGCACTTCTCGGAAATCCGGATCCGGACGCGCTCCTCCGGGATGTTGCGGACGCGCTCGTCGAGACGCCGGGGGAGGAGCTTGTCGGCCAACGCCTCGACGCAGTCCTCTCCTCGATGGCGTGCCATGGATCCGTCCGGGCCGGGCGACGCCTTTCGGCTGAAGAGATGGATGCCCTTCTCCGCGAGATGGAGGCAACGCCCCATTCCGGCCAGTGCAACCACGGCCGTCCGACCTCGGTTGCGCTCTCCCGCAGCGATCTCGAGCGGTTGTTCGAGCGCGCATGACGGAGCCTCTGTGGCTCGCCTTCGGGCTCGTTCTCGTTGTCGCTCTCCTCGTCGCACGCGCGCGCGCGGTTCAAACCCTGGCGGCGGAGGTGCGCCGGCTCGGCGACGCGCAGCACCGTCTCGCGGGCGGCGTCGCGGAACTCGCGGAGGCGGAGGGTGCGGCGGCGGCGGACATGCGCCACGAGATCGGCGCCACCGGCGCGCGTGTGGCCGAGGGGATCGCCGGCGCCCGCCTCTCGACGGCGCGCGCACTCGCAGGGCTGGAGGCGCGGCTCGAGACCATCGACCGCGCGCAGAGCCGGCTCGAGCGGCTTTCGGATGACGTTCTTGGGCTGCAGGCGATCCTGGCCGACAAGCAGGCGCGCGGCGCCTTTGGCGAAGTTGCCCTCCGCGATGTGGTCACGGCTGCGCTGCCGGCGCAGTCCGTCCGGTTCGAGGCGACGCTTTCGAACGGGCGGCGGGTCGACTGCCTTGTGGCGCTGCCCGATCCCCCCGGTGCCATCCCGATCGATGCAAAGTTCCCGCTTGAACCCTATCAAATGCTCTGCGCCGCGCGGGAGGCCGAGACGCGGTCCCGCGCCCTCCGCGCGTTTCGCCGGGCGCTGCGGACGCACATCACCGACATTGCCGAGCGATATGTGCTTGCCGATGAAACCGGGGCGGGTGCGCTCCTCTTCCTGCCGTCGGAGGCGATCTATGCGGAGGTGCACGCCCATCACGGAGATCTCGTGCGGGAGGGGTTCGCCCGCAGGGTCTGGATTGTCTCTCCCACAACCTGCATGGCCACGCTCACGACGCTCCGAGGCGTCCTCCGCGAGGCCCGGACGGAGGCGTCGGCCGCCGCGCTCCGGGTCGAGGCGCGTGCGCTTCTCTCCGAGACCGAGGCGATTGCCAGCCGAGCCGATGCGCTCGAGCGTCGGTTGAGCCAGGCGGCGGACGATTTGGCGGAGCTCCGCCGTCTCTCGCGCCGCGCCGGCGCCCGCGCGCGCCGGATGGAGGATCCGGAACCGCCTCTCCCGCACGCTGCCGAGGGGTGACAGCCGCGCCTTGAGGGCTACCATGCTGCGCGGGCGAGGGCAGAGAGAAGGACGCCGGATGACCACAGGCGCGCTGACTGACGTTCCCGACCGCTACGCCCTCTCGAACGAACTCCACGCGCGGCCCTTCCCGGAGCTGACGGCGCCTTGCCGTGCGGTGTTTGTTGCGATCATGCCACCCGAGGGCGGCGACCGCGACCGCGAGGCCGATCGGGCGCATCTGATCCAGCTCCTCGATCGGCACGGCGCTCCACATCCTGCCCCGGGCGCCAACCACCACACTGTCACGCTCGGCCGCGGCACGCTGAAGTGGGAGCAGCACACGGAGTTTGTGACCTACACGATTTTCGCCGACGGCGTCGCCGACACTCCGTTTGACGGCCAGATCTGGGCACGTTTCCCCAAGGACTGGCTGGCCGACGCGCCCGGCCAGGTCCTGACCTCCTGTCTTGTGCGCGTCGAACGTGCCGAGGATTGGGATGAGGTCGAGGCGCGCCTTCAAGACGAAGTGCCGAAATGGTTCGTGGCCGAAAGTCTGGCGGTCTCGGGCGTGGTCGACCGCTGCGCTCTGATCGCCAGCGACTTTCGGATCGACGAGAACGGGCATGTCCGCTTCCTGGTGCTCGCCAAGGGGTCGACAGGCAGCCGACGGCTCGGGCGGATCGTCCAGCGCCTGATGGAGATCGAGACCTACAAGTCGGCCTCAATGCTGACCCTTCCCGTGGCCCGCCAGATCTCCCGCAGAGTGGCGACGTTGAACCGAGAGCTCTCGGAGCTGGTGGGACGCATGGCGCGCCAGGACGGGAGTGATGTTGAAACACTCGACGGGTTGCTGCGGATGGCCGCGGAGATCGAACTCCTCCTAACATCGTCAGCGTTCCGCTTTGGGGCCGCCGGGGCCTACGAGGCGATCGTCAGCCAGCGGATTGAGGTCTTGAGAGAGCAGCGCGTCTCGTCGCGCCAGACCTTTGCCGAGTTCATGATGCGACGCTACGACCCGGCGATGCGAACGTGCCGCTCGTCGAAAGCGCGACTGGAGGAGCTGTCGAATCGAGCCGAGCAGGCGTCAAATCTCCTCCGAACCCGGGTCGATGTCGCCTCCGCGGTGCAGAACGCTGAGGTCCTTCGGCGAATGGATGAGCGTGCGGCGCTGCAGCTCCGTCTCCAGGAGACAGTTGAGGGTCTGTCGGTCGTGGCCATCAGCTACTACGCCGTCAACCTGGCTGTGAACGTCGTCAAGCCTGTCGGCGCGCAGGTCGGTGTCGCCGAGGTTGCGGTTTATGCCCTTCTCACGCCGCCGATCATATTCCTCGTCTGGGCCGCGGTGCGACGGATCCGCCGACGGATCGACGCGAGACGTTCCGGGTAGACGCCCCGTTGCCCCGGAGCGGTGGCCCCGGCGGTTGGGCATATCGGTTTGAAATCCGATCTCCTCCGGCGTCACGGGCTCAGTCTCCAGACCGGCATGTCTGACGGCGGCGCAGTCGCCTCCAGCGTTCCTGGTGTTCGCAGTTTTTTGGCCGTTGGTGAGCGATGGGGCAAGAGGACCGCCGACCGGGTCGTCGCGGTGGGGGACCAGTTCGCGATCCGCCCAGCGTTCGATCCGGAGGCCTTGGCGCCTGTGACGGGCCGCTCCGGACCGATGAGGCGAAGGGCTGTTCGGGCGACCAACTGATCTTGTCGACCCGGCGCGGCCCCCAAGATTGGCAACTTCCCCTGTCTCAGTCGCTTCTCCGGAACATATTGCGCATCTTGCTGGCCCATTTCCCTCACGGCCGCGCCGGAGGACGTCAATCGGCGACGTTCGGCGGCGCGGGACTGCGCTTGGCTCTCGCATCGCAGCCGCACTGCGCAGACCACTGGCCACGTCGGTGCAGTCTCAGTGGAGCTGCCGGGCGAGAGCCGGTTCGGCCGTGCTTTGGACCGGCGATCGCTGCGGCCTCGCGTCCTCGCCGAAAGAAACGCCTGTCGGACCGGCTTTTTCCTCGGCCCAGCCGGCCGCATCCCAGGCCGCGAGGGCTGTCGGCCAGTCCGGCACGCCCGCGGCCCAGTAGCGGTGAAAGCGTGATGCCCGGGCGAGCGATCCGGCGGCGCGCATCGCCTCCAAATGTGCGCCGTTTGCGGCGTAGGCCTTCATCGCCGAGGCGGTTTCCCACACTGTCAGAGAGAAGTAAGTCCGTCCGCGCCGCATCACGTCGGCATGCCGCACGCCTTTGGCGCGGCGCGCCTGACGAAAGCTCCGCACGGCCAGCCACTGGAAGCGGAGCGTAGCGAGACCCGGGCGGGGCTCAAACCCGCCAATGGCGATCAAAAATGGCTCATCCTGCGGCATGTTCACTCCCTTCGCCCCAGGAGCTATGCGCGATCCGAGGGGCGGCAAGGGCTTGCTTGAAACCCGCTCTGATTTCGGTCAAAGACGGCCGGGACGAGGTGGAGGCGCACATGGCGGATGGGACCCTGGACATCGCGAGTGAACCGACGGTCGATATCGATGTCCGCGAGACGTTCGGCATTGATGCGTCGATGACGGTCAAAGGGTTCCCCGAGGGCTCTGACCGGGTGCCGACCGTCGATCCTGCCTACCGCTTCGACCACGACACGACACTCGCCATTCTGGCCGGGTTCTCCCACAACCGCCGCGTCATGATCCAGGGCTACCACGGTACCGGAAAGTCGACGCATATCGAGCAGGTTGCGGCCCGGCTCAATTGGCCCTGCGTGCGCGTGAACCTCGACAGCCACATCAGCCGGATCGACCTCATCGGGAAGGACGCGATCAAGCTTCGTGATGGCAAACAGGTGACGGAGTTCCAGCAGGGGATCCTGCCCTGGGCGCTGTCGACGCCGACCGCCATTGTGTTTGACGAGTACGACGCCGGCCGGCCCGACGTGATGTTCGTGATCCAGAGGGTGCTTGAGGTCGACGGCAAGCTGACGCTCCTCGACCAGAACGAGGTGATCCACCCGCACCCCTATTTCCGCCTGTTTGCGACGGCGAACACGGTCGGACTGGGCGACACGACCGGCCTCTACCACGGCACGCAGCAGATCAACCAAGGCCAGATGGACCGCTGGAGCCTCGTTGCGACGCTCAACTACCTCGCCCATGACGCCGAGGTGGAGATCGTGCTTGCCAAGAACCCGGACTACGCAACGGCCGAGGGGCGCAAGACTGTGAGCCGCATGGTCACCGTCGCCGATCTCTCCCGCACGGCTTTTATGAACGGGGATGTCTCCACGGTCATGAGCCCGCGGACCGTGATCGCTTGGGCTGAGAATGCGCGGATCTTCGGGTCCGTCGGCTTTGCCTTTCGTCTGACGTTCCTCAACAAGTGCGATGAGCTTGAGCGTCAGACCGTCGCTGAGATCTACCAGCGCTGCTTTGACGAGGAATTGCCCGAGAGCGCGGCATCTGTCAGCCTCGGCTGACCGTTCGGTCGCTCAGTCCCGCACGCTCCGAGAGGATGGCCGCGCTGGGCGACGGCCGTGTCGCCGGGTGCCTTGCGACGCTGTGCGTTGACACGGGGTTGCGCAGGACCTGGCCTTGAGCGCATGGGTCGCGGCAAGCAGACAGCGGAGGTGGTGAGGCGCACATGCATA
>JBCCWM010000301.1:0-5741 GCA_039193505.1 Pseudomonadota bacterium
AAGACCACAATCGGCGCCGTCAGCCACGGCCGGCGGAGCGCGCGGACGCACGCGAGCGCCGTGCCCACGCCAATCCCCACCACGACGATCAGCAGCGAGAGCTCAATCGTCACCCAAACGCCATGCAGGATCGAGGGCGCATACCGCGCCAGCACCTCAGCATTGAAAAAGGTCTCGAGGAACCGCTCCCACTGGGTCATGGGGCGCCGCCGACACGCGCGAGGAAGGCGCGCGTGCGGGCCTCCTTCGGCGCGCCGAAGACGGCCTCGGGCGCGCCCTCCTCGACGATCCGACCCCGGTCCATAAAGATCACCCGGTCCGCCGCCTCGCGCGCAAACCCCATCTCGTGGCTCACGACCAGCATCGTCATGCCGGCCCGCTTCATCTCGCGCATCACCTCGAGGACATCGCCCACAAGCTCCGGATCCAGCGCCGAGGTCGGCTCGTCGAAGAGCATGACCTGCGGCTCCAGCGCCAAGGCGCGCGCAATCGCCACCCGCTGCTGCTGCCCACCCGAGAGCGTGCCGGGATAGCTCTCCGCCTTGTCCGCCAGCCCCACCCGGGCCAGCGCCGCCTCCGCCCGCGCATCCGCCTCCGCCCGCGACAGGCGCAGCACCTTCCGGAGCGCCAAGGTCACGTTCCGCCGCGCCGAGAGATGCGGGTAGAGGTTGAAGGCCTGAAACACCATCCCGATGCGCCGGCGGAGCCCGTTGAGATCCACGCCCGCCCCGGTCACCGCGTCGCCCGCCAGCCGGATCTCCCCCGCCTCAGGCTCCTCCAGCCGGTTGAGACACCGCAACAGCGTCGATTTCCCCGACCCCGACGGCCCGAGCACGAACACCAGTTCGCGCTCGGCCACGTCGAGATCGATGCCAGAGAGGACCTCCGTGCCCCCGAAGGACTTGCGAAGGCCCCGGATCGACAGCACAGGCGTCAGCAGGAGGGCACATGCCCCTCATCGACATAGCCGGCATAGCCCGGCTCGCCGAAGCCCGCTACGGGCGTCACTGCGGCCGAGCCCTCCGGCGGCGCGATCCCGAACCATTTCTCGTGGAGCTCGGCCATCGTGCCGTCGATCTTCATGCACTCGATCACCGCTTCGACCCGGGCGCGTGTCTCCGCGTCGTCGCTCCGGAACGGCATCCCCCAGACCCGACCGGTGGAGTGCAGATAGCTCAGCTTCACATTCGGGTTCTTCGCCGCCGCAAACGCGGTGGCCGTGTTGCCCGCGACATTGGCGAAGGCCCGCCCCGAGACGACGGCCTGCACAGCGTCGGTGTTGGTCCCGTAGCTCTCCACGGTCCAACCGATCTCACCTTCGAGCTCCCGCGCCCAGCTGTCATAGACCGAGCCCTTGTTGACCGCGATCGTCTTGCCCGCAAAGCCCTCGAGGCTCGTCACCTCCTCGGCCTCGTTCAGGACCAGAAACTGGTAATCGGTGTTCAGATACCCCTCGGAGAAGAGCATATTGCCCGCCCGCTCCTCCGTGATCGTGGTCGGCGCCACGACGAAGTCGTAAGTGCCCGCCTGCATGCCCGGCAGAATGCCCGACCACTGCGTCGCAACGATCTCCATCTCCACATCGAGCCGCTCGCCGATGATCGTGGCGAGGTCGACATTGAACCCCTCAACGCCGCCGCCGAGTTTCGGCATGGCATGCGGCGCGAACGTGCCGTCGAGCGCGACGGTGTACTTCTCGGGCTGCGCAGCGGCGGTGGCGGCAAGTGCGGCAAACGCTGCGGTCAGGACAAACGATCTCATTGGGCACCCCTGTTGACATGTCCCGCGAACCCTAGGACCCCCGCCCCCGCCGGGCCAAGCCCCGGACCTGCCTTCGGCCCGGGTCTGCACCCTTGTCGCCCCGAGCGCCCAAGATTTGGACATCGGGAGGTCCCACCCGTCCACAAAACTCCACGTCCGCACAGCCGTACGGGCGAGCACCCGCGCCCAAAAAACCGCTCTGGATGCAGCACGCCCCGCACCGCTCACCTCAACAAAGACCCACGCCAGCGCGGCACGAACACCGCCACCTGCACCGACCCCGCCGACAGTCCCACAGGCCGAGCCGCACTCCCCAAAAGCGCTCGACAATCCCCGACAGCCACCCGACCGGCCCACGGCACCGACGGCAGTTGGCGCCGACAGACGGTGTCCGGTTCGTGACGCAACGACGTCCGCCGGCTGGCCGAAAGATACGGACAGCCATCGCGGCTCACGTCGATCAGCCACCCAACCCAGAGCCACAGTCCCCATGTGCCGACGTCACCCGATCGGGGGCACACACCAGCAACCCCCGGTGCCACTCCCGCCGAGAGTTGTCCAGGCGCCGCTACGACCGGAGCTCATGAACTCCGGCGAGCCGCCTCGTCCAGCCTGTCGACGCAGAGCGCCGCCTGGGCAGCACTCGGCCGCCAGGGATCGGCAGCCCCAGACAACCCGTTGCAAGCGGACTGGGCGGGCCCAAACAACAGGCTCCGGAGACTGGCAATGCCCCGGATCGACAAACCGTCGGGCCTCGCAAATAAGCCGCAACTCCGGGTCGTCACAGCCGCCGGGCACCGAGACACCGCTCAACCTCGTGGAAGCGGTCTCCACAACGAAACCCGCCGGCATGCGCTCTGGACTGCGCCGGCTCGCCATGCGTCTGCCCTCAGCCCTCAGCCCGTGTGCACGGAACCGGCTCACCCCCCCGAGTGGTCATCCGGGGCGCGGCCATCGAGCGCGGCGCGAAGCGTGCCCGCAACGCCCTTTCGCGTGGCAACCTGCCCCTCTGCTGGTGCATCAAGATCTCCGACCTCTCAAAGCGGGCCGATGATATGTCCTCCAGCACCGACCGCACGACCCCAAGGCACGCCGCCATCCGGACGGGGCCCCGGATCGGGGAGCCCCGCAAACGCTCTCGGTTACCGTGCCTGCGAGACGTGGGATCGCATGCAGCGCTCTCACCGCCGCAAACCTCCGCGCCGGCGCTCCTTGGGGAGGGCCGCAGTTCACACCGATCCGTCGCAGCCCACCACTGTCAGAACCCTCCGCCTGACATGCGCTCTCGGCAGAAGAAACGCGGTCCCACAGTGCGAAAGCCGACCCAGCCGCCTCTTCCGCCAATGAGTGGCGCCCGCGGCACGTCTGCTTCCGTCACCGCCACGTCCGGGACAAAAGTCTCGTGATCGCAGCCCAAGACGGCGCCGCGTTGATCGCACCGTCGATCCGCTCCCAGCGCCCGTTCGGGCGCAGAGATCAAAACGCCCGGAGCACATGCGCCAGGCCCTTTCTTCCACCACCGTTGAACAGCCATGTCGGCGCACACGGGACGAGTCGTGCGACATCGGCCACGCGCACGCGCGATCGGGCGCCCTCAAAACGACATCACCACAGCACGATCGCGGAGGGTCGACCGGACACGCGCCGGCCCAAGGTCAGAAATGCCGCGAAACCGATCCTACCGGCTCGCGCGCAAACGAACGGTACCGATAGGAAGCTCAGGCAACACCCGGGTCCCGATCGACCGGCATCGGCCCCCGCAGAGGTCGTCCTCTCTCATGGCATTGTCCGCGCCAACCTCGCCCCACCGCAGCATCTCGCGTCGCCGCTGCGCCTGGACCCTCGTCCTCGACCCCCGGACCGAGGGCCGCCGAAAACGGCGCGCCCCATCGACGCCGCCGCCCCGCGAACCACCGCAGTGACGGCCCAGGGTCTCGACCCCGCACGGGCCCGACCCCGCAGCACCCGCGGCGTTGCGGAGCTGACGCCGGACGATCCGACCCGCTCGCACACCGGCAGCGCCCACCGCCGAAACCGGCACCGCGGCACTCTGCGGACCGGATCGACGGGGCCGACGTCTTCACCTTCCGCGCCCGCATGGAACCGGTCTATGAAGACATGAGACCGACACAAACGCCCGACTTCCTCGATGTGGGGCGGGTCAGAGGTTCTCAACCCACCGGCGCGGGCGGGCCATCCCGTCCGCGCCCCACCAAAAAAAGGGCGTGTCCATGCTGGAAAAACTGCTGATCACGGGAGCGAACGGAAATCTTGGCTCGGTCTGCCGCCAGCGTCTCGGCCATCTGGCCAAGACAGTCAGGATCAGCGACCTCGACGGCCTCGGCGCGCCCGGCCCAAACGAGGAGGTCGTCCCCTGCGATCTCGGCGACAAAGCCGCCGTCCAGGCGCTGGTCGCGGGCTGCGACGGCATCGTCCACATGGGCGGCAAGTCGGTCGAGGGCGATTGGGAGACGATCAAGGCCGCCAACATAGACGGCATGGTCAACCTCTATGAGGGCGCCCGACACGCCTCCGTCCGACCCCGGATCATCTTCGCAAGCTCAAACCACGCCATCGGGTTCCACCTCCAGTCGACCCACCTCACCCCCGAAAGCCCGATCCGCCCCGACGGCCTCTACGGCGTTTCGAAGGTGTTCGGCGAGGCCTTGGCCCAGATGTACTACGACAAGTTCGGGATCGAGACGGCCAGCATTCGCATCGGCTCCTGCTTCCCCGAGCCAAAGAACCACCGCATGCTCGCCACCTGGCTCAGCCCCGACGACTTCGTCTCCCTGATCGAGCGCATTTTCCTGGTCCCAAAGCTCGGCTGCCCAGTCCTCTACGGTGTCTCCGACAACGCCGCCACCTGGTGGGACAACTCGAGCGTCGCCTATCTCGGCTGGCGCCCCAAAGACAGCTCCGAGCCCTTCCGCGCCAAACTCGACGCGGAGCAGACACCGCCGAAACCCGATGCACCGGACGCCGTCTACCAGGGCGGCTTCTTCTGCACCGACGGCATCCACGAGGCCTGAGATGCGCCCGAACCGCCTCCGCGACATCTGGACCAAGGGCGAGGCCGCGATCAACGGCTGGCTCGCCGTGCCGAGCGGGTTCTCGGCCGAGACCATGGCCCACCAGGGCTGGGACGCGCTCACCGTCGATCTCCAACACGGCGTCGTCGACTACCAGGCGGCGGTCAGCATGTTCACCGCCATCTCGACGACCGAGACCGTCCCCGTCGCGCGTGTCCCCTGGCTCGACCCCGCCCATCTGATGAAAGTCCTCGACGCGGGCGCTTACGGTGTCATCTGCCCGATGGTCAGCTCAGGTGAGGATGCCGCGCGGCTGGTCGCCTGCACCCGCTACCCGCCCGCAGGCACGCGCAGCTTCGGCCCGATCCGCGGCCTCCTCTACGGCGGCGCGGACTATCCTGAGCGGGCCAACGACACCGTCGTGGTCTTTGCAATGATCGAGACGCGCGAGGGCCTCGACGCCCTCGACGACATCCTGGCCACACCCGGCCTCGACGCGGTCTATGTCGGCCCCTCCGACCTCTCCCTGGCACTCGGTTGCCGCCCGACATTCGACGATGTCGATCCGCCTGTGGCCGAGGCGATCGAGCACATCGCCGCCCGCGCCAAAGCCCATGGCAAAGTCGCTGGGATCCACAACGGCACGCCCGAAGCGGCGCGGCGTCGGATCGCGATGGGCTTTCAGTTCGTGACGGTCTCCTCGGATGCGCGCCTGATGGCCGCCGGCTCGCAACAGATCCTCTCCGCGATGCGCCAAGGCGGGTAGGGAGCGCTCATGAGCACACGCCGCACCTCCGCCCCCGAAACCCTGGCCCCACGGGATCGCCTCATCGCAACAGACGACGAGGCCACACCCCTCTCCTCACCCGCCATACCCCCGCCCCCGGGCAACACCGCGCAAACGCCCACCAGTCCTGACGCAGCCCTTTGCCGGCCAGTCCCCAACCA
>JBCCWM010000302.1:0-5740 GCA_039193505.1 Pseudomonadota bacterium
ACCGCCGCCGCCCAAACCCACCACCGCAGGCCGAGCCCCGCTCCGATCGATGCGCTCCCCACACCGCCCGACCCGCCCAGACCTCAGGAGCGGCCCGTTTCAACCGACGAACCAAGGCACTCTCCAACCCGCAGCGGCAGGCATCGCCTCGTGCCGGTTGCAGCCAGAGGCGGGTGCTTCAGGGCCAGCGCTTTGAGCGTCTCGACCGTCTCCGGCAAGGTCGTCGGCGGGTGGCTCTTGTGGATCGGCGGCAGGTCCTCGAGCCCGTCGAAGTCCGTTTGCGGGCTTACGCGGCCGCACCGCGGCCACGGTCCGTCAAACCCAGAACCGGCGCGTCCATTCGTAGAAGCTGGTCCGATCCATGTCCCGCCGACGACAAGCCTCGGCGACGTTGCCAACAACCTCTCGGGCCAGCTCCTGAGCGCTCAAAACGGTGCTGAGCACGTTTCGCCGCATCACGCGGCGCCGCCTTCTTTGCAGTCGATGATCGGCCCATAGGCTGTTCCTCCCACCCAAGATGGCACGAGTAGAAGGTTCGGTGGGCACGCTGCAGACGCTCTGTCACGAAGCGCCGTGGCGCTGCAAACAGCGGCCGGGCGAGGTCGGGTCGGCGGAACGCCTACCGCGTGTCGTCGCAGATCATCGACCGGATCTTCGCGGGCCCGAGGTGCTTACGTTGCAGTTGTCGACCATCACGGCGGCCGCGGCGAGGTCTGTATGGTCGTGCTCGCTAATGTCCGCGGTGCCGGCCATCGTCCGGTCGGCGCGGTCTCATGCCGTCCGCGGTCGGGCGCGGGGCTGAACTCGGGCTCTGCAACATCGTGCCACACGCCTCGCGGCGGCGCGAGCGCTTTGGGTCAAGTGTTGCAAGCGATGTTTCAAGGCACTCACGCGCCGTCGCTCGGTCTGACAGGGGCGTGAGCGGGGCTGCTCGTCAGGGATAAAGGCGCTGTATACGCTTGTACACAGACAGACAGAGGAGACCCACATGACCGACCTTCGCACCACCGCCGCCGCCGTCCTCACCGCTGGGGCCGCAGCGACCGTTGCCTTCGACCTCTTTGGTCAGACAATCTCACCCCTCTTGTCCTTCCTGCCGACGCTCGGTGCCAAGCTGGCCCCGGTGCCGCTCGCCCAGTCGGTGCTGTCGACCGTAACCGGCATTGCGGGCCAGGATCTGGCGCGTGAGGGCATCCCCTATGGACTGCACGTTCTGACGGGGCTTGTCGCCTATCCGCTCGGCTGGCTTGCGGTGCGCGAGGGCCTGGCGCGCACGCTCCCTGGCCTCCACTGGGCGGCTGGGGCCGTGGGCTACGGCGTCCTTCTTTGGGTCTTTGCGCTCTACGGGATGGCGCACCTTGTCGTGGGTAACCCGGCGTTCCTCGGCTTCACCGGGATCACTTGGGTTGCGCTCTGGGGACATGTGGTCTTTGCCCTGACGGCGGCCGCGGTGCTGCAGGCGAAGCTGCCGCAGCCCGCGCGGGCGCCCTTTGCCTTTGGCGTGAACCGGACGGCAACCCCGCCCGCGTAAGATCGCCGCGCTGGATCGGACGGCCGCCGGCATTACTTGTCGATGGCCGTCACGAGAGGGGACACAGATGAAAGAGACCAAGATCGAAGTCGAAACCGCCACGCCTGCGCCACAACCTGAGATGAGCGATGCGCGCATGAAGGAGTGGTTTTGGTCCGTCATGCTCTGCATCGTCACCCTCTGGGGTCTTTCGATCTACTTTTTCGGGCTGCCGGGCTTTTTCATGCCGGCGCTCCTGCTCACGCCGATGGTCTTCGGCTGCCTCCTGATCATCACGCGCGGCGGCTGAGACCATCGCGGCGCCCAGCGCATAGGCAACGGGCATCTCGTCCCCTTGTCATTGTGCCTCTCCCTGCTCACAGTGCCGCCAGTCACAGACAGGGAGACACAGACGTGCTCAAAACCACGCTTCTTCTGACCACCGTGGCGGTCGCCGCCACCAGCGCCAGCGCCGAGACGCTGCGCTGGGCGCGCGCCGGCGACAGCCTGACCCTTGATCCGCACGCGCAAAACGAAGGACCGACCTCGGCGCTGGCGCATCAGATCATGGAACCGCTGATCATGCGCGACATGACCGGCCAGATTGTGCCGGCGCTCGCCACGGAGTGGTTCGTGAGCCCTGAGGACCCAAACGTGTGGGTCTTCAAGCTCCGCGAGGGGGTTACCTTCCACGACGGTGCCGCCTTTGACAGCTCCGACGCGGTCTTCTCCTTCAACCGCGCCATGACGCCTGACAGCGACTACAAGGAGCTTTTGGCGAGCGTTGACGAGGTCAAGGCAAACGGACCTTACGAGTTCCACATCGTCACGAACGGCCCGAACCCGATCATGCCGTCCAACCTGACGAACCTCTTCATCATGGACGAGGACTGGTCGGTCGCAAACAACGCCACCAAAGTCCAGGACTACGAGGGCGGTGAGGACACATTCGCAGCCAAGAACGCCAACGGCACGGGTCCCTACAAACTGATCAGCCGCGAGCCCGACGCCCGCACAGTCCTCTCCATGAACGAGGACTACTGGGGCATCGGTGAGTTCCCGATGGAAGTCACCGAGATCATCTACACGCCGATCCAAAACCCAGGCACGCGCGTTGCGGCCCTCCTCTCGG
Source organism: Pseudomonadota bacterium (assembly GCA_039193505.1). Classification (GTDB taxonomy): domain Bacteria; phylum Pseudomonadota; class Alphaproteobacteria; order Rhodobacterales; family Rhodobacteraceae; genus Algicella. The sequence continues at coordinate 2,643 of JBCCWM010000302.1, forward strand.
GCGAAGTCGACTTCATCCAGGATGTGCCGGTTCAGGATCTGGAGCGGGTGGCGGCGACCGAGGCGCTCAAAGTCTCCACCGCGCCGCAGAACCGTGTTATCTTCTTCGGCATGAACCAGGGCGACGCCGATCTCGCCAATGACAATGTCGACGGCGCAAATCCCTTTGCCGATGTCCGTGTGCGCGAGGCGATGAAAGTCGCGCTCAACCGCGGCGCCATTCAGCAGGTCGTCATGCGCGGCCAGTCGCAGCCGGCTGGCGTGATCATGCCGCCCTTCGTCAACGGTTGGACCGAAGCGCTGGACACCGTGCCCGAGACCGACATTGAGGCCGCCAAGGCGTTGATGACCGAAGCGGGCTATAGCGACGGCTTCACGGTGCAGCTCGACTGCCCCAACGACCGCTACATCAACGATGAGGCGATCTGTCAGGCAGCCGTCGGCATGTTGGCCCAAATCGGGGTGACGGTGAACCTCGACGCCAAGCCGAAGGCGCAGCACTTTCCACTGATCAACAACCTTGAGACCGACTTTTACATGCTCGGCTGGGGTGTGCCGACCTATGACAGCGAGTACATCTTCAACTTCTTGGTCCACACCAAGGGGGAGAAGTACGGCTCCTGGAACGGAACCCGCTACTCGAACCCCGATCTCGACACAAAGATCCAGGGGCTCGCGTCGATGACGGATCTCGACGCGCGCAACGCGGCGATTGCGGAGATCTGGGCGGCGGTGCAGGAAGACGTGCTCTACCTGCCGGTGCACCACCAAGTGCTGAACTGGGGGATGAAAGACAACATCCAGACGGTCGTCGCGCCTGACGATGCTGCCAAGTTCAAGTACTTCGAGCTCAACAAGCTCAACTAAACCCCTCAGGCCCCGCCAGTTACGGCGGGGCCTGTTGCCTTCTGTGGGTCACCGGCCTAACCGTCCCGCCGCACAATTGAAGAGGGTTGGTATGGGTCGCGAAGACATGCGGTCGGCGGGTCCGGCTCTCACGGGCATTTTCGACAGGATTTACGTGATCAATCTCCCCGAGCGCACGGACCGCCGGGCGGAGATTTCGGAGCAATTGCAGCTGATTGGCCTCGATCTCGATGTCGGGGCGGTCCGGCGGATCGATGCTGTGCGCCCCGACGCCCAGGGCAAATGGCCCTCGCTCGGGGCTCGAGGGTGCTACGCGAGCCATCTCCAGGTGCTCCAGGAGGCCGCGGTCGACGGGCTCCAGTCCGTCTTGATCCTCGAGGACGATATGAACTGGAGCCCGACTTTTCTCAGAGATCCCGATGCCGCTCTGTCCGCGCTGGCGGCCCCGGAATGGGGCTATGTCCATGGCGGCTCCGCGGAGTACACACGCGACCGCCGCGCGCTGAGCCTCGTGTCAATAGAGCCAGCGGCGGAGCTTCTCCACAGCCATTTCATTGCGTTTCGAGCGCCTTACATCGCCGAGGCCGCCAAGTTCCTCGAAGCGATGGCCGCGCGCGAGCCAGGTGACCCCTGTGGCGGTCCAATGGATGTCGATGGGGCCTATAACTGGGTCCGACGCGCGGCCGCGGGCATGGAGGCGCGCATGTTCGAGTCTGGGATCGCCTACCAGCGCGCCTCGCGCACCGACATCGACCGCCTCGGCTGGAAGGATCGCTGGCGAGGTGTGGCAAAAGTCGTGGCCTTCCTGCGCAAGGTGCGCAATCGGTTCAGGGGGGTTAACCGCACAAAACAAGGGGGGATGCAATGAAAATCCTAGAAGCGCTCGAGTTGATGGAGCGCGCGTACAAGTCGAAGCCTCGCGGCAAGTACTCGATGGACACCAAAGGCGTACAGGCCCGGCTCTACGGTCGAGAAAAAGCACTCGTCATCGAAGGCACCAACGAGTTTTCCGACTGGTTCCGGTTCAACTTCAACGTGCTGATCGAGCGGGAGCCCGAAATGGGCGACAGCGGCGCGCGCTACCATCAAGGGTTCTACAACTACGCAGAGAAGGTCTACTATTTCGCCAAGCCCATACAGGATCGGATCGACGTGGTGATCGGCCACAGTCTCGGCGCTGCGGCGGCGCAGATCGTTGGGGCCTCGCTCGGCAAGCCGACGCTCTCCATCGGCGCGCCGAAGCCTTATGTGAAAGGAACAGGACCAGTTCCAGGCGCCGAGTACGTGACGAACCTCAACCGGGACGACGACGCGGTGACCAAAGTGCCCGGCATGCTCCTCGGCTTCCTGCCGTTCGAGCATATCGGGCATGTCTGGAACCTCGACCCAAAGGATGATGACGAATTGGGCGAGGATCATCGGGTCAATCACTACATTGACCTCATCAAACGCCACTACGCCCATCTTGGCGATCGCGAAGTCGGGGCCTGAAGCTCTTCACGCGTATGTGAGGTGACAGCCTGACGCACCGCCGTCAGCCTGCGCCCGCGTTTTAGGGGGAGGACACCAATGCACCGTGCAACAGCCATTCTGGCCTTCGTCGCCGCCGCGAGCGGGGCCGGGGCCGAGACCTTCCGTTGGGCCGCCACCACTGATCCGCAGACGATGGATCCGCACGCCGTGAACTCCGCCCCCGTTCTCGGCTTTCTCAACAACGTCTATGAGGGGCTCGTCCGCCGTGGCAAGGACATGGCGATCGAGCCCGCGCTCGCCGAGCGGTGGGAGCCTTTGGGCGAGACCGGCTGGCGCTTTCACCTCCGCCAGGGGGTGACCTTCCAGGGCGGTGAGACCTTCGACGCGGATGACGTCCTCTTCTCCTATGAGCGGGCCTCGTCGGAGGAGGCGGACACGGCCTCCTGGTTTGCCCCGGTGTCCGAAGTGCAGGTGGTCGACGACTATACGATCGACTTTCTGACCAAAGCGCCGAACCCGATCTTCCCCGACTCCATCGCCAATTTTATGATCATGGACCGTGGCTGGGCCGAGGCGACCGGCGCCGTTCGCCCGGCCAAGGATGCCGAGACCCACGCGACGCTCAACGCCAATGGCACCGGCGCGTTTCAAGTGGCCTCTCGACAGCCGGGCCTTGAGACCGTGCTCGAGCCCTTCGAGGCCTGGTGGGGCGAGCCCGAGCACAACATCACGCGAGCCGTTTTTACGCCGATCCAGAAC
>JBCCWM010000303.1:0-5736 GCA_039193505.1 Pseudomonadota bacterium
AACCGAAGCCGTGGGTCCTGAAAGCGGTTGGCCATATTCCACTGTTTCATCTCGTCGCGTGAGAAAACGATCAGCTTGCGGGGGTTGTAGCGCTTGAGCGTCATCGGCAGGAATGCGTGCCCGAAGGAGCCGGTGCCCCCCGTCAACAGGATCGTCGCGTCGTCGAGCATGCTCGGCCTCCTTCTTTTCGGGTGTTCTTCTGCCCGCTCCCAGGGCATCGCACAACCTTGGGCCGTTTCGAAATGTTCCGAGTTCGCAGGACTTGCCCCCGCGGCCGGGGCTTGCCGGGCACCTCCGATGCGCTCCTTTCGTGTCCAGACCGTGGCGACGGCGCTTGTCTTCACATGCGTCGCCGCGCTCGGCACATTGGTGAGCGGCGGCGTGACACCCGGCCATGTGCCGGTCGGACTTGCCCCGTTCTGGTGCTGGCGCATGGTCTCATTTCTGCGGCCTTGGCCTCGAAGGCCGTGGGGCCGAGTGCCACGGACGCGGGGAGAGACGGCGTCGACGTGCTCGTAGAGTTCCGTCTTAGCGGCCCTCCGCCCTGGCCAAGGCCGCCGCCGCCGCAGTCCGGCCTTGGCCGTTTCGAGAGCCGCATCGCCCGAAGAGGTGCCCGTGCTGCTCAGCGACACTGTGACGCCCGTCCGACGCCGTTTTCTGTCGTCACGCACCCCTCGCGCATGCACGGCATGCTGCCCACAGAGCTGGGATCCACAGCGGATCCCGGCTCTCCCACGTCCACGGTGGAGCGAGGGCGGCCAGAACCGGTCCCGGATCTGCACCAGATCCTTGCGCCGGTCGGTCGAGACCGCCGAGCACGACACCGCGCGGACGGACATCGATCACCCGGATACCGGCAATCCAATGAAACATCGGCGGTCAGAGGGACGCCACACCCCTCGGGCAGGGCCATTGTCACTGTCCCCGTGCTGCCAAGCTGGCGATTAGGTCTGCGACGCGGTGCGCCGCGCGCCCGTCGCTGGCATAGGCTCCGGCGCTGGCGGTCAATCCATCCAACACGGAAGAGAGCTGTCGGGCGATGTCGTCCGGGGTATGGCACGGGATGGAGAGCCCGCGGGCGGCGTAGCTGAACGCGTCGCGCGCAATGGCTGAGTATTCCAGCGTCAACACAGGTTTACCGAGCAATGCGGCCTCGAGGCCGACCGTGCTCGCCTGCGTGACAACGATATCGGCAGCAGTGAGGACCGTGGAGATCGCCTCTTCGCCCGGAGGCGACACGTGCAGGCGGGGATGCGCGGGAGGGGGCGGAAAGCGGTGCCAGTCTCCCGGATGATAGCGGATGATCAGGGCCGTGTCCGGATGCGCGCCGACAAACGCGCGAAGCCTCGCCTCAGCCTCCATTGGAAGGTCGAGGCGCTCTCCTTCTGGGACGCTCGCCATCCTCTCTGCGCTCGCTGCCCATAAGATCACGCGGAGACCCTCCCACCCCCGCTCGGCGCGGTAGGTGGCACCGGCGCGCTGCGCTTCGTCTGTGAAGTGCCGATCGAAGGCGGGGTTTCCCGTCACGCGGACACGCTCCGCCGGAACACCTTCGGCCAGAAAGTGCCGCGCTACGGGCTCGGCCAGGACGGTCAGGATGTCGGGCAAAACCTGTCGTCGTGCGACCGGCTCCAGTTGAGTGTCGAAAAGATCGTTCATCAGCAAGGTTGGCAGACCCTTGGCGGCGGCCGCCTCGAGCGCGGCCGCCTCTGCGCGAGGCGTGTTGGTCGCAACGACAACATCGGGTTGGATCTCATCGATGACGCGGCCGAGAAACACCACAGGGTAGAAGGCGGCGCGTCCCGCCTCTTCGAAGCGAGCCGCCGCGGATGCCGGACCCAGCCTCTCCTCGAGCTCACAATAGTTGATCCCCAGGTAGGCGCGGCTCTCGTCTTCGGCGACGTCGGGGCTGGAGTTGGACGCAAGGAGACGCGCGCCATGGGCGGCAAAGCCCGGGGAGAGATGGGCAAAATCGGCAAAGCCGAAGGCGGGCTCACCGGCCTTTCGTGCGGCCTTGAGGGCTGTTGTGAGCGCCAAGAGCGGCGTCTCAACCCCGGGCAGACGAGCCCTCAAGCGCTCCATAACCGGCAAGACCATCGAAATGTGGCCGCCGCCATATGAAACGAATAGGACACGGGTCATCCGGGGGCCGCATCACACCTTGGTTGAAAGCGAGATTTGTGAGAAGCTGCTTGCCCGAGAGCTGACAAGCACGGATTGTGCACAGAGGCGGACACGGACCTGTAGGCCGAGCCGTGCGCGACCGACGCGTTCGAGGAGGCAGAGTTCCGAGAGAGCGCCGCCGCAACCTTTTCCCTTGGGCATTGCGGCCTCCGGCCGTCTGCGCGCACTCCGCTGGGCCAGCGGGACCATTCAGACGAAGCGGTTGAGGAGCGCTTCGAGCCGCTCCTGACGGCCAGAGCGCGGTTTGGGCTCCGCGGCGGCGACGACCCGATCGGCGATGCCATCAAGCTCAAGGCCCGCCAGGATCTCCGCTCCGAGCCCCTCGTCCCAGCCTGAGTAGCGGGCGGCGCGGAGCGCTTCGAGTGTGCCGTCCTCGAGCATTGCCGCCGCCGCTTTGAGCCCACGCGCGCAGACGTCCATCGCGCCGACATGGGCAGAGACCAGATCCTCTGGTTCCAGCGACTGACGGCGGAGCTTCGCGTCGAAATTTGTGCCGCCCGTGGTGAAGCCACCGGCCTTCAGGATCTCGTAATAGGCCAGCGCAACCTCCGGCACGCTGATTGGGAATTGATCGGTGTCCCAGCCGGACTGGTAGTCGTTGCGGTTCATGTCGATTGAGCCGAAGACGCCGAGGCTTGCGGCAAGGGCGATCTCGTGCTCGAAACTGTGTCCCGCAAGGATCGCATGCCCCTGCTCGATGTTGACTTTTACGTCACCTTCGAGGCCGTGACGCTTCAGGAACCCCCAGACTGTCGCAACGTCGTAGTCCCATTGATGCTTGGAGGGCTCCTGCGGCTTCGGCTCGATCAGGATCGTGCCCTGAAAGCCGATCTTGTGTTTGTACTCCACGACCGCGTTCAGAAGCCGCCCGGCCTGGGCGTCCTCCCGCCCCGGATCGGTGTTGAGGAGGGTCTCGTACCCCTCGCGCCCGCCCCAAAGAACATAGTTCTCGCCGCCGAGCCGCAGCGTCGCGTCAAGACAAGTCTTGACCGTTGCTGCCGCGTATGCGGCGATCTCGGGATCCGGATTGGTGAAGGCACCGGCCATATAGCGCCGATGCGAGAAGAGGTTGGCGGTGCCCCAGAGGAGGCGGGTGCCCGCCGTCTCCATCTTCGTGCCGAGATAGTCGACCATCGCGTCGAGATGGCGCGTGGTCTCGGCAAAGCTCGCCCCCTCCGGACGGACATCCGCATCGTGAAAGCAAAAATACGGAACGCCGAGCAGAGTGAACAGCTCGAAGGCGACATCGGCCTTGAGGCGGGCGGCGTCGAGCGTGTCGCCGAACCAGGGTCGCTCAAATGTGGGGCCGCCGAAGGGATCGGTGCCCGGCCAGCAGAAGCTGTGCCAGTAGGCCACCGCGAAACGCAAATGCTCGGCAAGGCTTTTGCCGGCGATCACCTCCTCGGCGTTGTAGTGGCGAAAGGCCAGATCGGTGTCTGCGGTCGGATCAAAAGCAATGGGTTTGAGATCGCCGAAATAGCCGGTGGTCATGGGGTGTCCTTCAAGGCTGGGTAGAGCGCGCGAAAGCGCGCATAGCCCGCCGCCACGGCATCTGAGAGGGCCGGATCGGGCTCGAAGCTCCGCGCGATCGGCGGGGGCGTCGCGACGGCAGCCGGATCGGCGCCCTCCGCCGCGATCAGTCCGAGGCGAGCTGCGCCAAAGGCCGCGCCGAAATCGCCGTCCTCCGGCAGATCGATGGGGCGGCCGAGGACGCTCGCCAAAAGAGAGAGCCAGTAGTCCGAGCGGGCCCCCCCGCCCGTTGCGACAAGGCGCTCGGGTGCGGCGCCCGCGCCCTCGAGCGCGGCGAGGCAGTCCCGGAGGGCGAAGGCAACCCCTTCGAGGACGGCGCGGGTGACCGCCCGCGCGTCGTCCTCTTGGCCGACGCCAATGAACGCACCGCGGATCTGGGCGTCGTTGTGCGGCGTCCGCTCGCCCGAGAAGTAGGGCAGGCACATCCCGGGTCCAGGCGGAACGACTGTCGGGCCGAGCGCATCCACCAGAGCTCCAGGCGCCTGCCCGGTGAGACGCGCAACCCAATTGAGCGAATCGGTGGCCGCAAGGATCACACCCATGTGGTGCCAGGTCTCGGGCAGCGCATGACAGAATGCGTGCACCGCCCGGCCCGGATCGGGGGCAAAGCCTGTGGTTGGGACGAAGAGCACGCCGGATGTGCCGAGCGACACGAACCCGGTCTGAGGCGCCAGCACGCCGAGCCCGATGGCGGCCGCCGCATTGTCGCCTGCGCCGCCCGCGACCACAGGCGGCGTCGCGATCCCCCAGGCCGCGGCAAGATCGGTGCGCAAGCGGCCGGAGACGTCGGTGCCTTCGACCAGATCCGGCATAGCATCGACGGTGAGGCCAGTGGCCGCCAAAAGCGGCGCCGACCAGCTCCGCGCGCGCACATCAAGCCACGCTGTTCCCGCTGCGTCCGACATCTCCGAGACGGCCTCACCCGTCAGCCAGAGCCTCAGATAGTCCTTGGGCAGCAGGACTTTGCGTGTCGCCTCGAAGATGCGGGGTTCATGGTGGCGCACCCAGAGCAGCTTTGGCGCGGTGAAGCCAGGAAAGACGATGTTTCCGGTGAACTCGCGAAACATCGGCTCCGCGTCGAGCGCGTTTGCCTCCTCGGCCGCCCTGGTGTCATTCCAGAGCATGGCTGGGCGGAGGGGACGATCGGCTGCATCGAGGAGCGTTGCGCCGTGCATCTGGCCGGAGAGACCGATGCCAGCCACCGCCGCGACCTCGTTGGGCCGGTCGCGACGCAAGCCCTCGACCGCGGCGTTCGCGGCATTGGTCCAGGCGGCAGGGTCTTGCTCGGACCAGCCATCCCTCGGGCGCGACACGTCGAGGGGCGCGGACGCCTCTGCCAAAAGCGCCTGATCGGACCCGATCAGGACCGCTTTGACGGATGAGGTTCCGAGGTCTAGGCCGAGATACATATGTGCGCCCATCGCAGACAGAGTGTCGCGATAGCGCACCGAATGAAGGTCGAGGTCAACCCGCTGAGGGTCGGGTCAAGGCGGCGCGCCTCCCCTTCGGCGCCCGAGCACGCGCGACCTCAAAGCTGGGTGGCTGCAAGAAGGCGTCGGGGGACATCCATCGGTCGCCCCTCGATCGCGTCGCTGATGGCGGCGCCGACCACCGGAGCGAGGCCGAACCCGATCTTGAAGGCGCCGAGCGCCAGAAAGAGCCCGGGGCGGCCCGGCATCGATCCGAGCAATGGGTCGGGCCGTGGCCCGCGTGGACGCAGCGCCACCCACCGCTCAACAACCTCTGCGTCTGCGAGCGGCGGACATAGACGCCGGGCCCGGTCGATCACCTCATCGAGGCGCGCATCGGTGGCGGTTGGCGAAAGCCACTCTGCCTCCGAGGTCGACCCCACTGCGGTCCAAGATCCGTGCGGCACAACGTAGATCCCATCTCCGAAGAGCGTCGGCGCCCCAGCCGGTGCAGCGAGATCGAGGAGCGCTGCCTGACCCTTCACACCCGACCCCGCGATGCCAGTGAGGCCCTTGGCGCCGAGCCCCGCAGCCACCACGACGGCACCAGCTG
>JBCCWM010000304.1:0-5711 GCA_039193505.1 Pseudomonadota bacterium
AGCTCAGTTCAGGAACTGGAAGTCGAGACCCTTGTAGAGCCCGCAGCCATAGATGTTGTGCGGCGTGATCGGCGCCATGTTGGCAGTCTGCGCAATCCGCATCGGCTCATGGTAGAGCGGGATCCACACGGCGGCCTCATGCACTTTCTTCAGCACCTCGCCATAGGCGGCGGCCCGGGCTGCGTCAGTGGTGGCCGTCTTGCCCTCATCGAGGAGCCGGTCCGTCTCGGGGTCATCCCAGTTCATCCGGTTCGGCGTGGGCATGTTCTCTGACCGGAAATAGAGGTTCAGCGCATCCCCGGCCGAGACATAAGGAAAGGACATTCCGAAGAGCTGAAACTCCTGCGTGGCGAGCTTGCCCCAACCGACCGAGGGATCGAATTGCTGGATCTGCAGATCCGCACCCACCTTCAGAAAGTCGGCCTGCAGCGCCTCGACGATCTTCGACCAGGTCGAGCCGGTGAAAGCGTAGACCAGCACCTCGAGCCGCTCACCCTCCTTTTCGCGGATGCCGTCACTGCCCGCGATCCAGCCGGCCTCTTCCAGCATCTCGTTGGCGAGGTCGACATCTGTCTTCAGCAGAATGTCGTCGACCTCCGGGTTGTAGTCGAGCGTGCCCTGGCTGATGTAGCTGAACGCGGGCTCGACCTCATCGAAGTAGATGTTCGTGACCAGCGCCTGCTGATCGACGGCCAAGTTAAGCGCCTCGCGCACGACCTCCTCGTTCACGACCGGCTTGTCGATCTTGAAGCCCGCAAAGTAGCTCCAATGCGCCGCGTCCGAGAGCGTGACCGTCACCGCCGGGTTCTGGCGCATGATCTGGAGGCTGTTCCAGGGCACATACTGTGTGACCTGGCTCTGGTCGGTCATCACAGCCGCCATGCGCGTGTTTTCCTCGGGCACAATCTGCCACACGACCTCATCGACCATGGCAGGGCCGGTGTTCTCGTAGATGGGCGGGCCCCACGTGTAGGCCTCATGCTTGGTCATGCGGAAGATGTCGCGCGGGCGCCACTCCGCCCAGCAGAAGGGGCCCGTGCCGTTGAAGCCGCGCACACCGAAATCCTCGCCGAGTTCTTCGACATTCGCGGGATCGACAATCGTCGCAAACGACTGCGTGAGCTGGTAGAGCAGCTCGGAGAAGGGCGCCTCCAACTCATAGACGACCGTCAAGTCGTCCGGCGCGGTCACCGATTTGACGTCGCCCGCCCGCCACGCGACGGGGGAGTTCGTCTCAGGGTCGATCCAGCGGTTGATCGAGAACACGACGTCGGAGGCCGTCATGGGCTTTCCGTCGCAGAAGGTCACACCCTCCTTGAGATTGAACGTATAGGTCAGACCGTCCTCCGAGACGTCCCAACTCTCCGCGAGACCCGGCGCGATGGTCTTCATGTCGAAGTCGAGGCTCACGAGGGTGTCGCCGAGCATGAAGAGCACTTCGGACGCCGCGCGTGCCGTGGTGCGGTGCGGGTCGTAGCGGTCCGTCTCGACCTCGCGCACGATGTTGACGGTGCCTTGCGCAAAGACGGGCGCGACCAGCGCGAGGGCAGCGGCGGTCAGCAATGTCAGTCTCATGGTGTTCTCCCTTGTTGGTCAGCCGATTTGACGGGGGTCGAGGGCATCGCGGAGCGCGTCGCCCACAAGGTTGGCGCAAAGCACGATCACAAAGATCCCAAGCGACGGGATGGTCGCGACATGCGGTGCGAAGAAAAGAAAGTCCCGGCCCTGCGCCGCCATCATGCCGAGCTCGGGCGTCGGCGGGCGCGCGCCGAGGCCGAGAAACGAAAGCGCGGCGCCGATCAGGATCACCTGACCGAAGCGGAGCGTCATGAAGACGAAGATCGACGAGATGCAATTCCGGAGGAGGTAGCGCCGGATCAGCACGCCGTCCGAGTGCCCGATGGCCCGCCCGGCCTCCATGTAGTCCTGCGCCATCACCACCACCGCCGCGGAGCGGGTGACCCGCGCCACATCGGGCACTGTGGCGATCGAAAGCGCTATGATGATCGCGGTCGCCCCGGGCCCGAAGATTGCCGCAACCGCCAGCCCGAACAGGATCGCCGGGAAGGACAGCAGGATGTCGGCGAGCCGCATGACAATGGGGTCGAGCGCGCGGTAGTAGGCCGCGAAGAGCCCGAGGACCATGCCGATCCCGCCCCCCACCGCAATCGAGGCCAGCCCCATCAAGAGGGTCAGCCGCGTGCCGTAGAGGATCCGCGAGAGGATGTCCCGCCCCTGCCCGTCCGTGCCGAGGATGGCGGTCCAGGTCCCCCCCTCCACCCAGACCGGCGGGCGGATCGGCCCGAGCGCGTTGTCGAATGGATCATGCGGCGCAAGCCAGGGGGCAAGTATCGCCGCCACCACGGTCAGCACGAGGATCGCAAGCGCCACGACCGTCACCCGGTCGCGCGCGAGCCGGCGCCAGACGGAGGCGCGAACGCTGATCGGCTCAGCTTCCATCAAGCTGGGATCCGCGAGCGTCATTCCTTGGCCACCCGCGGGTCAAGCGCGACATAGAGGACGTCGACAATCAGGTTGATCAGGATGAAGGAGACCGCGAGCACCAGGATCGTGCCCTGCGCCACAGGAAAATCCGAGGAGAGAATGGCACCGACCGCCAGACGCCCGATGCCGGGCCAGGAGAAAATCGTCTCCGTCACGACTGCCCCGCCGAGGAGGTAGCCCGCCTGAAGCCCGATGAGCGTGATCACCGGAATCAGCGCATTTCGGAGCGCATGGCGGATCACGACGATGCGCTCGGGCAGGCCCTTGGCGCGCGCCGTGCGCACGAAATCGGCCGAGAGCACCTCGAGGACGGAGGTCCGCGTCATCCGCGCCACCGGCCCGATGAAGATCAGCCCGAGAGAGAGGGCAGGCAGCGCGATGTGGCGGACGCCGTCGACCGTCCAGAGCGGGCCGCCCCGGCCGACAAAAGGCAGGAGCTGCCACTTGAAGCCGAGATACTGCATCAGCATCAGCGCGATGAAGAAGATGGGCATCGAGACGCCCGCGACCGAGAACGCCATCACTGCCCGGTCGATGAGCTGCCCGCGAAAGACCGCCGCCACAGTGCCCATCGCAATGCCGATCGGGATCGACCAGAAGAGCGCGGCGAACATCAGCTCCAGTGTCGGGCCGCCCGCCCGCAGCAGCTCCTCCGTCACCGGCAGGTTGTTGATCATCGAGACGCCGAGATCGCCCGTCAGCACCCGCCCGAGATAGAGCCCGAACTGCACGACAACGGGTTGGTCGAGACCCATCTCCGCCCGGATCTCGTCCACGACCGATTGCGGCGCCATCGGCCCCGCAAGCACCACCGCCGGATCCCCCGGCACGAGCTGGAGGAGCGAAAAGCCAAGCGCCATGACGCCAAGAAGAACCGGCACTGACAGCAGCAGACGATAGGCAATCTGTCGCCCCATCAAGACGCCTCGTAGACGATCTCGCCGCCGCGGATCGTCATGTCGCAGCGCACCTCGGAGAGGAGCGCCTCGGGCTCCAGCGCCGAGAGATCGGCGCTCCACACGGCGAGATCGGCGAGCTGTCCGGGGATCAGCCTGCCCTTTCGCGTCTCGGCATGCTCTGCGAACGCGCTCGCATAGGTGTAGGCGTTGAGGGCCTCGTCGAGGCTTACAGTCTGGTCCGCGCCGATCACCGCACCCGTCCGCGTCTTCCGCGTGAGCATCGCATAGAGGTTGTTGAGGCTGTTGAGATCGGTGACAGGGCAGTCGGTCGAGGCCGAGGGCGTCATCCCCTCCGCAATCCAAGTCCGGAGTGGGTAACACGCGTCGCGGCGCTCCGGCTCGAAAAGATCGAAGTAGCCATCCCCCATCTCGTAGAGAAAGCTCGGCTGCGGCGCGGGCACGAGGCCGAGGTGCTTCATCCGCGCCATCTGATCAGGGGTGAGAAATCCGCAATGCTCGATCCTGTGCCGCCGCGCCGGGTCGGGCCCGCCCATCGCTTTCTCGTAGCCCACGATGACCTGCTCGATGGCCGCATCACCGATCGCGTGGATCGCCATCTGATAGCCGAGGTCGTGGTAGCGCGCGATCAACGCGTGACACTCCGCATCCGAGAGGCAGAGGACGCCATAGGTCTCCTCACCGCCGAGATATGTCTCCGTCATCGCGGCCGTCTTGCCGCCGGCACTGCCGTCGGTGAAGATCTTCACAGGGCCCGTGCGCAGCATCTCGCAGCCCTCGCCTGTGATCAGCCCGGCCTCCGCCGCAGCATCCGCGATGCCGCCTTCGCCCCCCAAGAGGCACTGATAGGTCCGCACCGGCAGTCTGCCCGTGCGGTGGGCCGTGCGGTACGCCACCAGCTCCCGCGCCCCCGCCGCATTGCCGACCGCAGCGTCCATCACCGAGGCCACCCCATGGCAGAGAGCCGCCTCACCGGCCCGCTCAATCGCGGCGACAAGCGCCTCGTCCGAAGGATCGGGCAGTACGGCCTTCACAGGATCGCGCCCGTTCTCGGCCAGAAGGCCAGTCAGCCGCCCATCTCGCTGCTCGATCACGCCGCCCGCGGGCACCGGCGTCTCGGAGGAGAGCCCAGAAACGCGCATCGCCGCGGAGTTGACGACGGCCAAGTGCCCACAGGTCCGAACCAGGTACACCGGATTGTCCGGTGCCACCTCGTCGAGGTCGTCGACGGTCGGGTGCGCGCGCGTCTGGAAGCGTGTGTTGTCGTAGCCCCGCGCCAGGACCCACTCGCCCGGCGGCGTGTCAGCCACCCGCGCCGCAATCTGAGCCTTCAGCGCGGCCAGCGTCGGCGCCGTGTTCGCCCGAACGTCGACGGCCGCCATGGCGAGCCCAAGCGGCAGGAGATGCAGATGTGCGTCGTTGAGCGCGGGCGTCGCCATGCGCCCCCCAAGATCGATCACGCGCGTCGACGGTCCAATCAGCCCCGCGATATCGTCAGTCCGCCCGGCCGCAAGAACCAGCCCTCCCCAGAGCGCGACGGCCTCCGCCGCCGGCGCGCCGAGGCCGCACCACACCCTGCCGCCGGTCAGCACCGTTGCAGCGTAAACCATGTCGAAGCCGACCCCATCTCACAAGAACCGGCACGTGCGGCCCACCTGTCATGCATGAGTTCAGCGGACAGCCTGGCCAGACCATAGGCAAGGGAGAAGGGCTTATCTGCTTATTTTTGAGACATGCGTGGGTCGGTGACCCACGGAACTTCATCGCAGGCCTGTTCCGTACGAGCCCCACCCTCGCAGGGCTAGGCATCCTTTGAAAGGCAGAGCGTCGTCCATCTCACCTGCCGGCTTGAGTGGCTCGGGGTCGATCGGACCGCTCCCGGCATCCCTTGTGCCCCTGTCTCCGCGGAGCGATCTTGACAAAACTTGAGAGGACCGGATGTCCCCTGACACCGAAGCGTCCGGCCATCGCGGGTCCCGACTGCAAGATACTTTTCATAGTCTGAAGCGAACCTAAGAACTAAGATGTACTCTGCACCTTCAAAGGCATCCTAGTGTGGCTGATCGCCGGAGTTTTTGGCCAAGGCGTCGTCGGGCGCGCAGAGTGGCAACAAGACGATCAGAGATCGCTGCGACGCTTCAAGGCAATGAGGGCATGGCCGATGTGTTTGTCCATGGCATCAAACCCGATGGGCCGGCAGAGAGCGAAGATGTCCATGCAAAGATAGGGACGATTGTGGTCGCGAACGACTTCTTTTCGGACGGACTAGAAATGTGGGCTCGGCTCTAG
>JBCCWM010000305.1:0-5699 GCA_039193505.1 Pseudomonadota bacterium
CGCGCGGCCCCGTGCGAGAGGCCGAGATGGTGCACCAGGACCTCGGCGATCTGGTCTCCGACGGTGAAGAGCGGGTCGAGGCTCGTCATCGGGTCCTGAAAGACCATCGCGATGTCGCGCCCGCAGACCGCGCGGCGATAGTCCTCCGCTGGGCCCCCCAGAAGGCTCTGACCCTTCCAGAGCACATCGCCACCGACGATGCGCCCCGGCAGCTGCACGAGCCCCATGATGGCCTGCGACGTCACGGATTTGCCGCAGCCCGACTCGCCCACAAGTCCCAGCGCCCGACCCGGGGCAATGTCGAAGGAGACATTGCGGACCGCGCGCACCCGACCGCTCCGCGTCAGGAACTCCACCTCCAGACCCGAGACGCTGAGGAGGGGAGGGCTCATCGGCCGGCCTCCGCCCGGCGGGCAAAGCGCTTTTCCCGCTCGACCGGGTCGGTCGTCACGCGGAGCCACGAGGCGACGAGGTTGATCGCAAGCACGGTGAACGCAATGGCAAGCCCCGGGAGGGTCACGAGCCACCACGCCCGGAACATGTAGTCCTTGCCCTGCGCGACATCGAGCCCCCAGGACGTGGCGGGCGGCTGCACCCCGAGCCCGAGAAAGGAGAGCGCGGCCTCCGCCAGCACGATCCGCGCGAATTCGAGAGTGCCAATCGTCAAGAGCGGTGCCGCGAGGTTCGGCAGCAGGTGTCGGATCAGGATGCGGTGGGTGCGGCAGCCGAGGATCTCCGCCGCCTCGACGAAGGCTGTCTGTCGAAGCCCGAGCACGACGCTCCGCGTGATGCGCGCGTAGACCATCCAGCCGTTGAGGGCGAGCACGACAATCACCGTCACTGTGCTCGGCCCGATCACGGCAAGGATCAGGAGCGCGAGAAGGAGGCCCGGGAACGCAACCTGCGTGTCGATGACCGCGGTGATCACCTGGTCGGTCCGCCCGCCGGCATAGCCCGACACGAGCCCCATCATCACGCCGAAGGACCCGGCGAGGAGCACCGTCGCAAAGCCAACGAAGAGCGAAATGCGAGAGCCGTTCAGCAGCCGTGACAGGATGTCCCGGCCGAGATGGTCGGTCCCGAGCACATGGTCCCAGCTCCCCCCATCGAGCCAGACGGGCGGCTTCAGGCGCGCAATGATGTTCTGCGCCGCCGGATCGTAGGGGGCCAGCAGAGGTGCCGTGAGCGCAATCAGAAACAAAAGGCCGAGACACCCCACGCCCAGGAGCCCAACGGGATCCCCTCTCAGATCTGCCCAGTAGCCGCCAGTGGCGCCTGAGGGCATCACTGTCACCGCTTGGGGGTCCGGCTCGGCGATGCTCATTGGGATCCGATCTCGATCCGCGGATCGATGGCCTTGTAGAGGATGTCGAGCACGATGTTGATCACGACGACCGCGATCGAGGTGACGAAGACAATCGCCTGGAGAAGGATCAGATCCTGGCGCTCGATCGCCTGGATCGCGGTGAGGCCAAGACCCGGCCACGCGAAGACGGTCTCGACCACCACGGTGTAGCCCGAGACAATGCGAATGAACTCCCACCCCGCGATGGTCAGGATCGGCACCGCGGAGTTGCGGAGCGCATGCACCCCCACGACCCGCCAGGGCCCCAAGCCCTTGGCGCGGAGGACCCGCACATACTGCGCGTTCAACTGGTCGATCATGGTCGAGCGCACGACCATCACCATCCGGGTCATCGCCGGCAGCGCCAGCGTGAGCGCAGGCAGGATCAGATGGTCAATGCCACCCGCCCCCGAGGTGGGCAGCCAGCCGAGCGTGAGCGAGAAGAGAACGATGAAAAGAAGCCCAAGCCAGAATTGCGGGATCGAGAGACCGAGAAGGCTGACAACCACAACGATCCGGTCCACGAGACCTTCGGGCCTGAGGGCTGCGATCATGCCGAGCGGCACCGCGATCAGAACCGCGAAGGCGATCGAGACAACGGAGAGAAGGATGGTCGCAGGCGCCCGCTCTAGGATGATCTCCATGACCGGGCGGCGCTGCCAGAGGGACTCGCCGAAATCGAGGACGGCGACGTTGCGCACATAGGTGACGAACTGCTCCCAGATCGGGCGGTCGAGGCCCAGTTGGGCCTCGAACATCGCGCGCTGTTCGGCCGTCGCCTCAAGCGGCAGCATCACGCGGACGGGGTCGCCGATCATCCGGGTGAGGACGAACACGACGACCACGACCGACAGCACGACGATGACGCCCTGCCAGAGCCGGTTGACGATGTACCAGCTCATGAGACGTGTTGGGCGTTACTCAACGCTCATCGTGCTCACAAACATCTTGCCATCCACCCGCGGGGTCCAGCTCAGGCGCTCACTCATACCCCAGATGTTGTTGATGTTCAGAAGAAACGTCAGGAGCGCCTCGTCATGCGCGTACTCCACGACCTCCTCGTAGAGCGCCTGACGGGCATCGAGATCGATTTCGGTCCGGGCCGTCGTGATCCACTCCTCGAGCTGCTCCACACTGTTCGAGGCCCCGAAGCCCGAAGGGGCGAGATAGGCTGAGAAAGACCGGTCCGCATCGAGGAGCTCATTGCCCGAGACGACGAAAATCGCATCCGAGCGCTGGTCCTCCTCAGATCGGAAGAGGCGCTGCAGGTACTCGCTGAACTCATAGATCTGGACATCGACCGTAAGCCCGACGGCGGACCAGTACCCGGCGACCACTTCTGTGAGCTCGCGGTCCTTCAGCCAGCGGCCCGACGTGCTGACGAGGGTGATCTCGCCGTCGCTCTGCCCGGCCTCGGCCAGAAGCGCCTGGGCGCGTTTGGGGTCGTAGGGATAGGCTGAGATGGCCTCGTTGAAGCCGAAATAGGTGGGCCCGAGGAGCTGCCCCGCCTCGACTTGCGCCTCACCTTCGAACAGCGCGGAGGCCAGCGCCTCCTTGTCGACGGCATAGTTGAGCGCCTGGCGCACGCGCACATCGGCCGTGATCCCGCCATCGGCGTTCAAAAGGATCATCGGATGCTCGAGCCCGCGCATCGACGCGGCTTGCGGCACTTGACCCATGAACTCGGGCAGCAGGTTGGTCACCAGATCAACCTCACCCGCGAGCAGCGTGGACAGGCGCGTGCCCGGTTCTTCAATGAAGCGATAGGTGACTTTCGTGACCTCAGGTGCGCCGTCGGCGTGGTCCGGATTGGCCTCGAGCACAATCTCGTTGCCCCGGTCCCAGCTGACGAACTTGTAGGGGCCGCTGCCGACCGGCGCCGCGGCGAAGTCCTCCGACGTGCTGGCTTCGGGCGGCACAATCATGAAGTAGTACATGCGGGCCGGGAGGATCGGATCCGGGCCGGATGTCTTGATGTGGACCGTCACCTCGTCGATGACCTCCGCCCCCGACAGGGTCGAGAAATAGGAGAGCTGCTCGGAATTCAGCTCAGGATCGATCATCCGCTCCACCGAAAAGGCGACAGCCGCGGCATCCAGAGCCTCGCCATTGTGGAAGGTGAGACCCGGCTCGAGCTTGAACTCCCACGTGGTCGCGTCGACCTGTGTGGGTGCCTCGGCGGCGAGGCCGAGCCCGAGATTCCCCTCTTCGTCGCGCACCATCAACGTCTCGAACACATTGTCGTTGACTGCTTTTTCTCCGCCGTCATCCGCGGCATGCGGGTCGAGCGTTGTCGGTTCACTGCCGATCACGATCACGATTTCTTCGGACATCGCCGCCAGCGGCACGACTGCCAAACCCACCGCAAGACACCATCTGAGCACCGCTTTGGTCATCCGACCCCTCCCCAAGAGCTGCATCAGAGGGAACAGATCAAACTCCCCCCGGTTCATCAACCCGTGCTCAGCATCTCCGATAGGGCCCAGGGACTGAAGGGGGGGTGTGATGAAATCCTGGGCTCCGCCGCAGATGATTTTGGTGTTAGAGTTCAACCGCCGGGGCATCTTGCGGGACATGAGGATGAAACTTGCCGTTTTGCTTGGGATTGCCGCGGGGCTCGCCTCTGCCGCGCTGGCCGACCCTCCCGGGGTTCCGACAGATCCGCCCTACATTGTGCTGAGCGACAATCACGATGAGCCGAACGGGTATGGCTTTTGCATCGACACCTTCGGCCCCGGCCAGTCCGACCTCCTCCAGACGCACTCCTGCAAGCCGGCGCGCGCGGGCGAGCCCAGGGGCTTTGCCGGCAATGACACGCGGTTCGAGTATGACGTGGCCACGATACAGATCATCTCCTACCCGTTCGAGGGGCACTGCATGCAAGTCCTCCTGGCGCGCAGCCGTACGGAGTTTGCGCTCCTCCCCTGCAGCGACCATCCCCGCCAAAAGTTCGTCTACGATGCGGCCGATCGCTCGTTGCGCCTCCACGAGGACCAGAGCCTGTGTGTCACTGTGTCCGAGACGACCGAACCCGCGGGCCCGTGGGTGAAGCGCGCGCTCCGCGTGACGGCCTGTGCAGAGGCTGAGGCCGCGCTGATGCAATGGACTGTGGTGGCGGAGTAAGGACGGGCTGTGAAGCGGATTTACGATTGGGCGGCGCGCCCGCAGCAACGGAACCTCACGGCAGCCGATCTGAAGGCGTTGAAAGGTGTGCGGACCCTCGTCCAGACGACCGCAAACACCGACGAGGAGGCCGCGGCGGCGAGCGATGCCGGCATCGACCTGATCATGGGCAATGCCGAGAACACGGCCGCTGTCCGCGCAGGCGCGCCCACGCTCTTTTTCACCGCGGCGATCGGGCTGCCGGACCACCCGACGGAACACGATGTGCTGACGGCCGCATTCAAGGCGATGAAGGACGGCGCCGACAGCGTCTACACCGCTCGCGGTCCCCACATCGTGGAAATGCTGGCGCGCGAAGAGATCCCGGTGATGTGCCATCTCGGCCTCGTGCCGCGAAAGTCGACGTGGCGGGGCGGGCTCCGCGCCATCGGCAAGACCTCGGCGGAGGCGCTGGCACTCTGGCACGACTTTCAACGGATGGAAGAGGCCGGCGCCTTTTCGGTCGAGGCGGAGGTCATCTGCGCGCCCGTGATGGCTGAGATCTCAAAGCGCACGTCGCTCATCACATCGTCGCTCGGCTCGGGGTCCGGGGCGGACATCATCTACCTGTTCCAGAACGACATTTGCGGCGAACAGCCCACCTCGCCTCGCCACGCGCGCGCCTTCGGGAACCTGCACGCCCTGCAGGAGACGATCCGTGTTGAACGGCGCAAGGCTCTGTCCGCCTTCAAGGAGGCCGCCCTCGGCGCGAGCTACCCCGCGCCGCAAGAGCAGACGACGTTGCCGGAGGGTGAGTTCGACGCGTTCATGGAAAGCTTAGAACGCGGCGGCTAGCGTCTCCCCCTGCTGCACTCCCCCGCCATCGATCACCGGCGCATGGCCCTCCACGAACGCGGACCGGCCCGAGGCAAAGGATCTCCTCTATGGTACCAATGCGGCGCATCGGGCTTTACGCCGTGAGTTTATTTCGCCCGCCCATCCGAACTGCAAACCCGCCGATGACCGGTGCATCGATGACCCCCGTGGGAGAGCGCGTTGCTCCGGACACTCTCTCCGGCTCATCCTAGGCATCGCGGGTTTCGTGTTGACGTAGGGTCAGGATTCATAACCAGTAGATGACGAGGGCCGCGAGTGCGATGGCTGAGAGGAACACGTTGGGGCAGCGGTCGTAGCGAGTTGCAACGGTGAGATCGTGACCGCCATCGGTCCGAGGGAACGATCCAACCCAATC
>JBCCWM010000306.1:0-5694 GCA_039193505.1 Pseudomonadota bacterium
CGCGTGCATCGCGGAGCCGGGCAGTGCGATCACCGCCGTTGCTTGACGCCCGCCTTTGTGGCACGTCGGTAACAATGCCATCCAGGAGCTGCCGGAGGGCTGCTGTGACGCTCGACCAGACTGTGCTGCGGACTGCAATGGTCGACCGACAGGTGCGCCCGTCGGATGTCACGAGCTATGCGATCATCGCCGCAATGCTGGAGGTGCCGAGGGAACGGTTTGTGCCCCGCGACCTCGTTCCGGTCGCCTATTCGGGGGAGCATCTTCCGCTCGATACAGGTCGCGTGCTCCTCGATCCACGCACGTTCGCCAAGATGTTGGAGCTTGTGGACATAACGCCCGACGATCTGGTTCTCGATATCGGGGCCGGTCTCGGATACTCCACCGCGGTTGCGGCCCGCCTCGGCGAGGCCGTTGTCGCGGTTGAGGAAAACCTCGATCTCGCGCGGGAGGCGGAGGCGACACTGGTGGATCTCGGCGCCGACAACGCCATCGTGACGACCGCGCCGCTCATCGACGGGGATCCGGCCAACGGTCTTTACGACGTGATCTTGATCGAAGGCGGGGTCGAGGACGTGCCGGACGCGCTGTCGGCACAATTGAAGGAAGGCGGGCGCATCGTTGCAGTCTTTTCGGCGGGCCATCACGGACATGTCCGTTTTGGTCGAAAGACGGCGTCGGGCATCGCCTGGCGTCGAGAGTTTGACGCGACCGCACCGCTGTTGCCGGGCTTCTCTGCGCCGGTCGAGTTCCAACTATGAGCCGGGCCAGAGTGTGGCACCCTGAGAACACCGGCCGTGATTGAGCAGGAAAGAGAAACACAATGGACAGAACCCTCCGATCCCGTTTCGGCATAGCCACTGCGGGGCTCGTTCTCGCAGCCATCGCCGCGCCGAGCGTCGCCGATACCCTGGCTGACACGCTGCGGCGCGCCTACCAGCTGAGCCCCAGGCTCGAGCAAAGCCGCGCGGAACTGCGCGCCCTGGACGAGGGGGTCGCGCAGGCGCGGGCCGGCAAACGCCCCGAAATTGTGGCCTCCGCGAGTGCGACGCAAACTGCGCAGGATCGGTTCGACTTTCCCGATGACACCTATCGGACCCAGTACACCGGCCAGATCACCGCTGAACTGAGCCTCTATGATGGGGGGCAGACTCGGAACGCGATCCAGGCGGCGCAGGCGATTGTGGCCGCAGGGCGCGCGAACCTCAAAACCACGGAGCAGGATCTCTTTCTCGACGCCGTGACGGCCTATGTGGACGTGCAGCGTGACCAGGCTTTTGTGTCCCTCGGTCGCTCCAACGTGATGGTGCTCGAACAGCAGGTTCAGGCCACCAATGACCGCTTCGAGCTCGGCGAAGTGACCCGAACAGACGTGAGCCTCTCCGAAGCGCGACTTGCCTCGGCGCAGAGCCAGCTCGTCTCCTTTATCGGGCAGCTCGACATCTCGGAGGAGGTGTTTCTCCAGGTCGTTGGCGTGCCGCCGCGAAACCTCGCGCCGCCGCCGGCGCTGCCGGAACTGCCGGCCACTGTGGATGCCGCGCAGGCCGTCGCCATCCGCGAGAACTCCGCGCTCGCCGCCGCCCGCTTCAACGAAGTGGCGGCCGGCTTCAACGTCGAGCGTGCGCGGGGTGCACGGCGCCTGAGCGTGACGCTCAACACCACGTCTTCCCTGACCAACTCGGAGCGCGGCGGGACGGCCATCAATGAGCCCGGGCGCGACACGACCCTGTCGCTGCAGGCCGGCGTGACGGCATCGATCCCGCTCTACACCGGAGGCAGTCTCGAGTCCGCGGTTCGGGAGGCGCAGGCCGATCTCGCCACGCAGAAGTTCAATGTCCAGGACACGGCGCGCTCGGTCCAGCAGGAGACCGCATCGGCTTGGGTCTCCCTCGAGATTGCGCGCGCCCAGATCATCGCGAACCGAGAGGAAGTGCGCGCGGCTCGGATCGCCTTCGAAGGCGTGACCGAAGAGGCGCAGCTCGGCGCCCGGACGACGCTCGACGTGCTCGACCTTGAACAGGACCTCCGCGATGCGCAGGTGGAGCTCGCCTCCTCGATCCGGGATGAGTATGTGGCGGCCTATTCCGTTCTCGCCGCGATGGGCCTGTTAACACTTGAGCGTCTCAATCTTGGTATCGAAGGCTACGATCCGGACGAGTACTACGATGCCGTGCAAGACGGTCCCGTCTTCTCGGCTCGCGGCCGCAAGCTGGATCAGCTGATCGAACGTCTCGGCCGCTGAAGCGCGACCGGAGCCAAGCGCGAGGGAGAGTGCCGATGCAGTGGTCGGAGACAGAGGGCGAAAAGGGGGATGTCCTGTCCTCGATCCGCCGGCTGGTGGCGGAGGAGACAGCGAACCATGCGCGCCGTCGTGCGGGCCAGGACGAGGCGCAGCCCCTCCTCCTTGGCGACGCGCTCCGCGTGCGCGGCGGGGAGCCTGAGGCGGCCCCTGAGACGCCGTCGGACGACTGGCCGAGCTTTGAGAAGAGCCGCCAGCGCAAAGTCACGCCGGAGCGCGGCTTTACCGAGCTCAGCACCACCCCGAAGGCGCTCCACGAGACGCCGGCCCGCTTCGACAGCCCCGCCACGATTGAGGATCCAAAGGAGAGGGAGGAGCGTGCACCGGCACCGGCCGAGAGCAACTTCTTCGATGAGGAGGGCCTCCGCACACTGGTGACCGATATCGTGCGCGAAGAGGTCAAGCTTGCCCTCAGCGAGGCGTTCGAGACAAAGGTGCGCCGGCTTGTGAAGCGCGAGGTCCTCGCCGCGCTCGAGCTCTCCGCGCCGAGCGAGGAGAGCGAGGCCTCCTGAACACCCCGGCGCACCTGATCATTGGGGCTGCGGTCTTTGCCCGCCCGGGCGCACCCGTTCGCAACACAGGTGTCTTGGCGGCGGCCTTCCTGCCCGACGCATCGCTTTACGCAATGGTGGCCTGGAACGGGTTCGTGCGCGGTATGGAGCCGGCCGAGATCTTCGGCCGCGCCTATTTCGACCCGTTTTGGCAGAGCGTTTTTGCCGTCGACAACTCGGTCTTCGTCTGGGGACTGCTTCTCGCGATCGGTCTCGGCACGGGAGTTGCCGGCATTGTGGCCTTTGCCGGCTCAGGCCTTTTGCACATTCTGGGGGATTTTCCACTCCATCACGATGACGGACGCGCGCATTTCTGGCCGGTGAGCGACTGGATTTTCGAGAGCCCCGTCAGCTACTGGGACCCGGCGCATCACGGCCAGATCGTGGGCGCGCTCGAAGCGCTCCTCTGCGTGGCTTTGTGTGCCGTGCTGTGGCGGCGGTTTCAGGGGGGATGGGCGCGCGGACTCATCGGGCTGGCGTTCGTGTCGCAGGTTCTTCCCACGATCCTCTTTGGGCTTCTCCTTTGACCAGGCGCCCGCGCGGCCGGTAGCCCGGCCGAGCCGCACTCCGCGCGGCGACGGAGGGGTGGACCTCCTCCGAGGCGCAGAGCCCGATCCTGCGCGGCGCGCGAAACAGGAAGTACTTGGCATAGCCTGCGCGCGCGCCTCGCATCGGGGCTGCGGCGTCGGTTGGGAAGCGGGATCGCCAGCCCGAGGGCAGCGTCAGACCCGCAGCGGACGCCCGCTCCAGCATCCAGACAAGCGCAAGGTTGGAGAGCGGGCGGATGTCGTCTCGCCCGCCATTCTGGCCGCCAACGTCGGAGTGGCGCCCCGGGAACCACATCTGGCTGAGCCGGCCGTCCCACCCCTCCTCCCGCCGCCAGAGGATCGGGCGGAACGCCGTGCGCGTCTCGTCAATGGCGAGCGCATGCGCCGCATGGGTGACATGGTGGCCGAGCCGGTCGTCGTGAAACTCGGTGGCCATCGGCGCGAGGCGGGAGATGAGCGGATAGGGCAGCCCGAGGGCCGCCACAGTGTCCCAGACGCCGATGAAGCTGATCGGCACATCGGCACGACAGAACTTGTCGCGAAAGAGGGTTGCATGACGGCCGCCAGCCCCTGCCTCGTAGTACCGAAACGCACGCAAGACCCGGCGTTCGGTGGCGTGCCGACGGCGGAGAAGGCCGAGCCGTCCGATCATACCAGAGAGCGACCGCGCCGCGTAAGCGCCGCGGGAATAGCCGAAGAGATGGATCTGATCCCCCGGCAAATACCGCGAGGCAAGCCATGCGTACCCCGCCAGGATAGAGCGGTTGATGGTCGTGCCAGCGGCCATATCGATCCAGTTGCCCTGGATCCCAGGATCGTAGCCGACCCGGAGGCCCGCACGGGGCCCACCCTCGGCCAACAGCTTGTAGACAAGGCCCGCGTTGCTTTCATGCCCGTCCTCAAGGCGCGTCAGCGTGCCGTCGAGAACAAAGACATGGGTCATGGGCGGGCGAACGGGCATATCACCTAACTACCAAGTGCGGAAACACGATCACCGCACAGTAGCGTTAGCTGATGAAGGAGGCGTGAGTGGGGCGAGCGACCGGGCCCCGCCGCGGGGCCCGGTCCATCTCAGTCGCTGAGCCGGACGAGATCGCTCATCAGGCCCTGCGCGCCGTTGTGGATCGTCAGCCGATCCACGCGGGCGGCGATGCTCTCGAGCGCCTCGAGCTCTTTGAGGCGCAGCATCACCGGGTTCTCCGCCATCACTTTGGCGGTGTTCAGCAGGGAACGCGTCGCGTTCGTCTGCTCCCGCCGCCGGATGACGTTGACCTCGGCCTCCTTCTCGGCCGCAACCACGCGGTTCAGGATCTCGCGCATCTCGCCCGGCAGGATCACGTCTTTGAGCGCGATCTCACCGACCTCGACGCCGATCTCCGCCATCTCGGCGCGCACCCGCTCCGCCGCTTCTGCGTCGACACTGACCTTCTCGGCCAGGAGCCGGTCGAGCGTCAGCGCGCCGAGCGTGCGCCGGAACGCGAGCTGCAGCGCCCGGTGGAGCGCTTCGGCGAAGTCCTTCACCGCCCCGGCCGCGCGGACCGGATCGGTCACGCGGTAGCTGGCGGCGAGGTTCACCCGCACCGTCACCCGGTCCGCGGTCAGGATCTCCTGACCCGTGACGTCGAGCGTCCGGAGCCGGGTGTCGACGAGCCGCACCTCGCGCTTCGACCCCGCGGTCCAGAACCGGTGCGTCCCGGCGGCGAGCGCCCTTTCAAAGGCGCCGTCCCGGGTCATCAGGCCAACATGGCCCTCCGGCACTTCGAACGAGGCCACAAGTGGCGTCTGCATCCGCGCAAGCCGCGTGGCAAGCCCGACAGGCACCTCCGGCGCGGCCTCGACGTCGAACCGCTCGACCTCCCAGGGGCCGGCGTCGGTCCAGAAGACCGTCCGCGCCTCGCCCGCGAGGACGGTGTAGATCCGGCCGTCCCGGCGCACCACGGCGACCTCGTTCGCCCCGGTCCGCACATCGGTGAAGTGCTCGGCGGCAAGGTCGGGGCGCGCACGGAAGAGCGCCGGCTCGAGGACCGAGGTGAACTCGGGCGTGCCGAGATCGTGCACGTCCATCCGCAGTTTGCGGGTGTTCAGGCGGTGCTCGCCCGGGCCCAGGATCGCGCTGAAGCGGCCCTTGTCGAGCACGACGACCCTCTGGTTTTCCTGGACGGTGATCCGGGCGATGCCGGCCAGCCGCTCCAGGGCTTCGATCCAAGTCATATCGGTCCTCCTTTCTGCCGGTTGCCCGGCGGGATCGGTCGGGGGGGCGCCCCCGGGGCGTCCGGCGGGATGCCGGAAAGGCGTC
>JBCCWM010000307.1:0-5684 GCA_039193505.1 Pseudomonadota bacterium
CGCCCATCTCGACCACGGTTTTACAGCCGAGGAGTGCCGGATCGCGATCGAGAGCGGCTTCACCTCCGTGATGTTCGACGGCTCCCGCCTGCCTCTTGTCCAGAACATCGCAGAGACGGCAGCGATCGTTGAGATCGCGCACCGTGCGGGTGTCTCCTGCGA
Source organism: Pseudomonadota bacterium (assembly GCA_039193505.1). GTDB lineage: Bacteria > Pseudomonadota > Alphaproteobacteria > Rhodobacterales > Rhodobacteraceae > Algicella. The sequence continues at coordinate 163 of JBCCWM010000307.1, forward strand.
GGGTGAGATCGGCTTCGTGGGCTATGCGGAGGGGGCGGCCTCAGAGGGGACAGACCCGGACGAGGCCGCGCGCTTTGCCCGCGAGACGGGCGTCGATGCGATGGCAATCTCAGTTGGGAATGTGCACCTCCAGCAGAACCGCGAGGGTGGGCTCGACGAGGCTCGGATCGCCTCGATTGACGCAATGACGGAGGTGCCCCTCGTGATCCATGGCGGCTCGGGCGTTCCGGTGGCGCAGCGCACGCACCTCGCCCGGACCACCTCGATCTGCAAGTACAATGTCGGGACGGAGCTTCGGATGGCCTTTGGGCGCGCGCTTCGCTCGGCGGTGGCGGCTGACCCTGCGCGGTTCGACCGGGTCGAGATCTTGCGCGAGGTCGAAGCCCCGCTCGAGACCGCGGCGCGCGAGGTCATCCGCGCCATCGGCCCGACCCGCGAGGCCGCAGCGTGATCCGGTTCGGTCTTCTCGGCTGCGGGAGGATCGGACAGGTTCATGCCGAGAGCCTGTCGCGCGAGACGCGCGCACGCCTTGTGGCTGTGGCAGATGCCGTGCCGGCGGCGGCGGCGGCACTCGCCGACATGCATGGGGCGGAGGTGCGCGCGGCCGATGCGCTGATCGCTTCGGGCGACATCGATGCGGTGATCATCGGGACGCCAACAACGCTCCACTATGACCAGATCAACGCGGCGGCGGCGGCGGGGAAGGCGATTTTCTGCGAGAAGCCAATCGATCTTTCGAGCGCGCGCGTCCGCGCCTGCCTGAAGGCGGTGGAGGCCTCGGGTGTCCCGTTCCTCACGGCCTTCAACCGGCGCTTCGATCCGAGCTTCGCCGCGCTCGAGCAGCGTCTCCGCGCGGGCGAGATCGGCCGGGTGGAGCTGATCCAGCTCACCTCCCGCGATCCAGCGCCGCCGCCCATCGGCTACATCAAGACGTCGGGCGGGCTCTTCCGGGACATGATGATCCATGATCTCGACATGGCGCGGTTTCTCCTCGGGGAGGAGCCGACACAGGTCTTTGCGACCGGCGCCTGTCTTGTCGATCCAGAGATCGGGCGGGCCGGCGATGTCGACACGGCTGCGGTGACACTCTCGACGGCCTCGGGTGCGATCTGCCAGATCTCAAACGCTCGCCGCGCCGTCTACGGCTACGACCAACGGATCGAGGTTCACGGTGCGGCCGGCATGCTCTCCGCGGCAAATGTGCCGGCGACGACGGTTGAGCAGGCGGGGCCGGCGGGCTTTACCCGCGCGCCCAACATGCACTTCTTTCTGGAGCGCTATGAGGCCGCCTACCGGTTGGAGCTTGCCCATTTCGTCGATGCGCTCAGCACCGGTGCGGCGCCGTCTCCGAATGCGGAGGACGGGCTCCGCGCGCAGATCCTGGCGGATGCGGCGGCGCAGTCGATGGCCGAGGGTCGTCCCATCCCCGTCGACCCGGAGTGAGGGAGAGGATGGCAAAAAAGCCTGAAGACCTGCGGTCAGCTCGGTGGTTTGCGCCGGACGACCTCCGTTCCATGGGGCACCGCTCGCGCGCCATGCAGATGGGGTGGACGGAGGAGGACTGGGGCAAGCCCGTCATCGCGATCATCAACACCTGGTCGGACCTCTCGCCCTGCCACCATCATCTGCGCGACCGGGCGGAGTGGGTGAAGCGCGGCGTTCTTCGCGCGGGCGGCACCCCGGCGGAGCTGCCGGTCCATGACTTTGCTGAGCAGCTCCTGAAGCCGACCTCGATGCTCTACCGCAATATGGGCGCGATCGAGGTGGAGGAGACGCTGCGCTCGCATCCCGTCGACGGCGTGGTCCTGATGGGGGGCTGCGACAAGTCCACGCCAGCCTTGATCATGGGCGCGCTCTCGATGGGGCTGCCGGCGATCTATCTGCCGGCGGGCGCGATGCTCCGCGGCAATTATGCGGGGGAGAAGCTCGGCTCCGGCACGGATGTCTGGAAGTACTGGGACGAGCGGCGCGCCGGCACCATCGGCAAGGCGGAGTGGGACGGCGTGCAGGGCGGCATCGCGCGGAGCTATGGAACGTGCATGACGATGGGCACCGCCTCGACCATGATGTCGATTGCGGAAGGGTTCGGCCTGACACTCCCCGGTGCCTCGTCCATTCCAGCGCCGGATGCGGGGCACAAGCGGATGGCGGCGGCTTGCGGGCGGCGCATAGTCGAGATGGTCTGGGACGATCTGACGCCGAACCGCATCGTGACGCCCGCGGCCACACGGAACGCCGCGACCGTCGCGATGGCAACCGGCTGCTCGACCAACGCGATCATCCACCTGATCGCCATGGCCCGGAGGGCCGGCGTCCCGCTGACGCTCGACGATCTCGACGCCATCGGGCGCACAACACCGGTGATCGCGAACATCCGGCCCTCGGGCTCGGAGTATCTGATGGAGGACTTTTTCTACGCCGGCGGTCTGCCGGCGCTGATGCGAGAGCTCGGCGACAAGCTCGACCTCTCGGCGCTGACAGTCACCGGGCGGACGCTTGGCGAGGACATTGCCGAGGCCCGAACCTACAACGCAGACGTGATCCGACCGCTCTCGAACCCGGTTTATCACGAGGGCTCGCTTGCCGTTCTCCGTGGCAATCTCGCACCCGATGGGGCGGTGATCAAGCCAGCGGCGATGGACCCGAAGTTTATGGTCCATGAAGGGCCCGCGATCGTTGCGGACGACTATGCGGCGATGAAGGCGATCATCAACGACGAGGACCACCCGATGACGCCCGAGAGCGTCCTCGTCCTCAGGAACGCCGGGCCTCAGGGCGGGCCCGGCATGCCGGAATGGGGCATGATCCCAATGCCCAAAGCGCTGCTCAAGGATGGGCACCGCGATATGGTGCGACTCTCGGACGCGCGGATGTCGGGCACGAGCTACGGGGCCTGCGTCCTCCATGTTGCGCCAGAAGCCTTCATCGGCGGGCCATTAGCGTTGATCGAGACGGGCGACATCATTGCGCTCAACGTGCCCGAGCGCCGGCTCGAGGTCCGCCTCAACGACGCTGAACTGGCAGAGCGGCGCGCGCGCTGGCAGCCGCCCATACCCCGCTATGAGCGGGGCTGGGGCTGGATCTTTGCCAACCACATCGAACAGGCCGACAAAGGCTGCGACTTCGACTTTCTGCGCACCGATTTCGGCAGACCCGTGTCGGAGCCAGAGATCAATTGAGCGATCTGGCCGCCGCGATGCGCGGTTTTGCAGCAGCGCCGGACAAACGCTGGAAAAACCGTCACTTGGGGCTTGCGCCTGTGGTGTGCGCAGTCTCTCTTGACCGTGGGGGATCGTCGGACCTCACTGTTCGCGTGACGGTCAATTGTCGACGTCCGACAGAGGAGTGAAGATATGAAACAGACGCTGAAAACACTGGCGCTCGCAACCACGATGGGCGTGTTCGCCCTTCCTGCCACGGCCGAGGAGGTCAAGATCGGTGTGCCGTCCTGGACCGGCGCGCAGGCAATCGCATATCTTTTGGGGGCGGTGGTCGAGACCAAGATCGGTGGCGCGGTTGAGTATGTGCCCGGCAACAATGCCACGATTTTTCAAGCGATGGACGCAGGCGAGGGCGACATCGACGTCCACCCCGATGTCTGGCTGCCGAACCAAGAGAGCTTCACCAACAAATACGTCGAGGAAGAGGGCACCGTCACGCTCTCCTCGAACCCCTATGAGGGCAATCAGGGCTTCTGTGTCTCCCAAGACTTTGGCAAGGCGAACGCAATCACGGACATTGCCGATCTCGGCCGCCCAGATGTCGCGGCGCTGATGGACAGTGACGGCGATGGGCTCGGCGAGATGTGGATCGGGGCGCCCGGTTGGGCTTCGGCCAACGTGAACGAAGTCAAGGTGCGCGATTACGGCCTGATGGATTTCATCGAGCCCATTCGCGCAGAGGAAAGCGTCAAGACCGCGCGGGTGAAGGACTCGATCGCCAAGGGCGAGGGCTATGCCTTCTACTGCTACAAGCCCCACGCGATTTGGTTCATGTTCGACGTCCAGATGCTGACCGAGCCGACCTTTGATCCGGAAAAATACGTGATGGTTCAGCCATCGGACGATCCGGACTGGTTCAACAAGTCGAATGTCGAGACCAAGGATGCGCTGAAGCAGGTGCAGATCGCGTGGTCGAACTCTCTATTCGATCGCTCGCCCGCGATCGCCGAGTTTTTCGAGCGGTTTGAGCTCACCGCCGACGATGTCAGCAGTTTTGCCTTCGAGATCAGCGGCAATGGGCGGGAGCCCGCGGAGGTCGCGCTCGAGTGGATCGAGGCGAACCCCGACCGCGTCGACGCCTGGCTCGGCCTCTGAGCTTCGGTCAGGCGCCCCAAATTGGGCGCCTGATCCTTTTTGGAGAGGGGCAGCATGACCGACACTGTCATCGACATCTCCGGCGTCTGGAAGATCTTCGGCAAAGAGCCTGAGCTCGCGCTTCAGGCGCTTCGCGACGAAGGGCTGACCAAGGCGCAAGTGCTGGAGCGGTTCAACGCCGTCGTCGGCGTCGCCGATGTCAGCCTCTCTGTCGGTCGGGGCGAGATCTTTTGCATCATGGGCCTCTCCGGCAGTGGCAAGTCGACGCTCGTCCGCCATGTGAACCGTCTCCTCGAGCCGACCGACGGCCAGATCCGGATCGAGGGCACGGATGTTATGGCGCTCGGGCCGAAGGAGTTGCAGCGCTTCCGAAACGAGAAAATCGGGATGGTGTTCCAGAACTTCGCGCTTCTGCCGCACCGCTCGGTCCTCGACAACGTCGCCATGCCGCTCGAGATCCGGCATGTCGCAAAAAACGAGCGTATGCGCCAGGCCGCCGCCATCCTCGACATCGTAGAGCTCGGCGCCTGGGCCTCGAAGTTTGCGCATGAGCTGTCGGGCGGCATGCAGCAGCGCGTGGGCCTTGCGCGCGCGCTGGCGGCCAATCCGGATGTGCTTCTGATGGATGAGCCGTTCTCGGCGCTCGACCCTCTGATCCGCCGCCAGCTCCAGGACGAGTTCATTCGCCTGAGCCAGATCCTGAAGAAGACCACCGTCTTCATCACCCACGACCTCGACGAGGCGGTGCGCATCGGCGATCGGATCGCGATCATGCGCGACGGGCGCGTCGTGCAGGTGGGCACGGCCGAGGACATCGTCATGCGTCCGGCCGACGACTATGTCGCGGACTTCGTCGCCGGCATCTCGCGCCTCAAAGTGGTGCGCGCCCATGCGGTGATGCGGCATCTCGGCGAGTGGGAGGCCGCGCATGGCGCGGTCCCGGATGCCGCGCCGCGTGTGTCTGAGCAGGAGAACCTGAGCACGCTCATCACGCTGGCCATCGACGACGACAACCCGATCCTCGTCGAGGATGGCGGTGCGCCCATCGGCGTCATCACGCGCGCAGATCTCCTCAGAACTGTCATCGAAGGGACGGAAGTGTCATGAAAGACGAAAGCGCCACCCTTCTTGACGTCGCCAATGCCGAGGCAATCGAGGCCTACGCGGAGGAACGGCGGTCGCTCATCCGGACGTTCGTCGACACCG
>JBCCWM010000308.1:0-5669 GCA_039193505.1 Pseudomonadota bacterium
CCGGTCTCTGCCGCACGCTCAGCGGCCTCATGCGCCTCCGCCCGCGCCCGCAGCCGTTCGGCGGCCGCGGCGTCGGCGCGGGCGCGCATCGCGCCACCGACCCCCTCGCCAAAGCCCTGGGCGGCGTTCTTCAGGCCCTCCTGGCCCATCTGCACGAAGGCGTCGCCGAGATCGCCCTTGAACCGGCCGCGGAGCGCGTCGACCCCCAGCGTCGCCCCCGTCCCGGAGAAGGAGCCGACGCCGCCGGAGAACGCCTCGACCAGCCCTCGGGAGAGCGTGCCGTTCTCGCTCAGATCCTCGAGCGTCTTGCCGAGGCCGGGGATCCGAAGCCGCTCAACCCCGCCTGAGATGCCGGACGTGATCCCGCCCGAGAGCACACCGCTGCCGGTGCCGAGAAGCAGATTGCCAAGAACGCCGGCCTCCGAATAGGGATCGTAGGTCCGCTCATCGAGGGCGGCCTGCCCGAGGCCGCCAATCCCACCGCCGATCATCCCGATGGCGATCTGATCGCCGTACTTGGAGCCTGTCAGCAGCGCCCCGCGAGCCGTCTGCTCGCCAAGCCGGCCACCTGAGAGGAGCGCGCGTTGGCCGGCCGTGCGCACCATCTGCCCTGTCAGCGAACGGTTGAGCGTCTGCGCTGCGGAGATGCTGAGCCCCGCCCGCATCCCCTGCTTGACCGCCTGCATGCCGCCCCTTGAGGCGAGCGACAGCCCCTGACCGACACCCGCCGTCAGCATGTCGACCGCTGTCATGCCGAGATCGACCGCCGCCTCCTCCCATCCGTAGCCGCCGCCCTGTATCGCGGATTTGGCAGCCATCCCGGCAAGCCCCGCCGCCCCCGCAATCGCCGCCATCAGAAGCGGCCCCGCGGCCCCGCCGGTCGCGACGGTGACGACCGCGGCCGCAATGATCCCGAGCGCGGTGATCGCAAGGCTCGCCTGCGCGGCGTAGTGGTCGATCAGGCTCTGATAGGCCTTGGCCGAGCCTTCGGTCGTCGCGACGGCGGAGGCGAAATTGGCGGCGGCGTTGCTGTCGCCCGTAAATGTGCCGGCTGCGTCGAAATTGACGTCGCCGCTCCACCGCGCTTCGCCCTCGGCACCGAACCGGACCGATCCCCCCGAGGCCTCCTCCAGGCGGGCGAGGTTGTAGCCCATGATCCGGTTGGTGAGCGAGCCCTCGGCCATCGCCGCGCCGGCGCCGCCGGTTTCGCGCTCCTGCTGGCGGACGGCGTAGATTGCAGCCTCCGCTTTCTCGCGGTCGGTGCGGGCCATGCCGCGGAAGACGCGCTCGCCCCGCATCCGCTCCTGCCCCGACAGCTCGCCCGCGCCAGTCCCGTAGAGGCCGAGGCGCTCATGGAGGTTCTCATCCGTCCGCCGCTCGTAGACCTCGCCCATCCGGCTGAGCTCGTCGCGGTTCATCCGCTCGGCGAAGCGCCAGATGACGGCCTCGTTCGTCTGTGCGCCGCGGACTGCGTACTCCATCGCATAGGAGGCGGTCTCGGGGCTCGGCACCGGCTCATTGACCATGCCGGCGATCAGGGACTGACCGACCTCGTCGCGGCCCATCCGCCGGGTCAGGCGGTCGATGATGCCCTGGCGCGCCTCCTCGCTGTCGGACGCGACGCTCGATTGGCCGGCGGCGCCGTAGCGCGCGTGAGCCTCGAGGAGCATCTCGTCCCGCGCCGCAAGACGCGCCTCGCGGACATGGTCGGGAACTTCGAAATCGGGCGGGTAGGTGTTCGGGTTGAGTTGCGGGTCGTAGAGCACGCGGTCGAGGTTCTCGATCCGGATCGGGCCCCGCGTCCGCTCGATCTCAACCCCAATTTGGGCGGCCTGCGCCTGGCGGCTGTCGACGCCGTGAAGGATCATGTCGCGCGCAAGATCGTGGTTGGCGCCCGACCAGGTGGTGCGGACCTCGCTCCCGTCCTGCGGTCGGTAGGGGTTCGAGTAGGTGTATGTGCCGGTCGCGAAATCGGCCATCGCTTGGAGGTTCGACTGCTCCTCCTCGGCGCTGAGGTCCGTGCTCGCGCGCGCTTCTCCGGGATTGCGGATGGCGGCGAGTTCGTTGGCGATCATCTGCCGCCGCTGATCGGCCGTGACCGTGGAGTTGGACCCCCAGCTCATCGCCGTCGGTGCGGAGGTGTAGCCCCGGATCGTCTCGTGTGCCTTGTCGGCGTTGCGGTTGGCGAGGTTGCGGTTCTGCGCCTCCTGGAAGCGGTAGGCGTCGGCGCGCGCGTAGTTCCCGGCGCGGAGCGCGTCGAACACATGCGCGTCATAGCCGTCGAGCGCGCGGCGCGCCGCATCCCGCATCCGGCCGGTTCGGCTGGTCGCCTCGGCCGCATCGAGCTCGGCCAGTTGTGCCGGGTTGAGCGCGCGGAGAGCCCCCTCCATCCGCGCCTCGTCGTCGTTGAAGACGCCGCGGGATTCGTTCAGCTCATAGGCTGCGGCTTCCGCGTTTCGGCCCTGCAGGTAAAGCCGCGCAGCTTGGAAGTTGTTGTGGCTCAGATGCTCGCGCGCGAGAGTGAAAAAGTTGCGGCGGGCGGCAAGATCCCAGTACTCCAGAAACACGATGCCCTTGGCTTTGGTGAAGCCGCGGAGCGCCGTAACGAGCTCCTGCTCCTCCGAGCCTGAGAAGACGAGCGTCGCGTCGATCTTGTCGAAGGCGCCGCCGACTTGTCCGACGGCGTTCTCTGCGGTGCTGAGATCTGTCTTGTAGGCGCCGTCGAGCGCCTTCGCGGTCGGCTCCTCCGTCTCCGGCACGTCCCATTTGGCTGCAAGTTCGTCAAAGGCGTCGGCAACAGCGCCCACATTCTCGCCGTGGGGGATCAAGTGCTCGTCGCGGTTCTTTTGGGTGACCTCCGTCGCGTATGTCCGCACGCCGCGCAGTTGCTCCGTCGCCCGCCGCCCCGCATTTCGCATGCCATCGACGGGCACGGGGAAGCGCGACAACGTCTCGTCCACAGTGCGGGCAAAGGCGGCGACCGTCGCGGCCTCCGCCTCCGAGAGGCGCGTCGTCTCGTCTGCGGTGTAGCCGGTCCGGTCCGCCGCGGTCGTCCGCGCCGTCGTCGCAATCCCGTCGCGGGTTGAGGCCTCGATCACATGCGCTTGCTCCCGCTGGACCCCGGCGGCGTCCGCAAGGCTCTCCCCGACTTTGTCGGTCGCAATCTCGGCTGTCCGGCGGAGCTGTTCGGGCGGCGCGAGGCCCGCGCCCGCGATCGATCCCCGGAGCCGCTCAAGCGCTGTCTCCGCATGGGGCTGCGTTGCGCGCACGGCATCACTGAGGCTGGCCCGCGCGCTCTTGGCGCGGTCCGTGATCAGTGCCGCGGCGCTGTCGGTTTGCGCGGTGAGCGTCTCGCGCACCAGGGCGCGCTGCGCGGCGAGCTGGGCGCGGGCGGCTGTAAGCTCCCGGTCGATGCTCTCGAGGGCATCGGTGCGCTGCTGCCAGAGCGTGTTCTTGCCGGATGTGAAGGTGTCCCGGATCGAACCGTCGATGGTCCCCTTCGTCTGCGTCTGGAAGTCCGTCAGATGCTCGCGGTACTGCTCGAAATAGGCCGTCTCGTCCTGCGAAAGCTTGGCGGTGAGCTGGCCGAGATAGCCGACCTCGCTGACGGACGGGAGCGGCTCCGGCCCACCCTCGCTGACCCGTGAGAACGTCACCTGCCGCGGGGCGCCCTCGCCTGGACCATCGGTCAGAGTGTCGATGCGGGCGTTCGCGGCGTCGGCCAGTCGGTCTCCCAGCGCCTTGTTGACGTCGATCTGGAGGAGGCGCTTGCCTTTCGTGGGGCGCGGAGGCGCGTCGCTCAGCTCCTCAGGCGCCTGGGCGCGGCGGCGGAAATCGGCAATCTTGGTCTTTGCGTGCGCGCGTTTTGCGATGACCCGCCGGATCGCGTCGCGGTCCTTCTCGGCATAGGCCTGTGCATGGTCGTAGAGCACGTTGCCGATGTGGCGGGTGGTCTCGCCATCGGCTTTGGTGATGGCCTCCTCCGCCGCCGTTTTTGCGGCCGCGAGGGAGCGGCGGGCGAGGAAGTGGCGCCGACGGATGTGGGTCTTACGCTCCTCGGCGAGCGCTGTGAGGCGGTCGTCGGCGGCGCGCGCTGCCTGTTCGACCTCCATGTCCGAGGTCGCTGCGTCGCGACGGAGGGTGGCAATCGCTTGTTCGGCCGCGGCTGCAATCCGACGCCCCGCGGCAGTGGCGGCGCGCGCCTGATCGGCGGCGCGTTGCCGGGTGGCGAGCGCCACACCCTCGAAGCGGCGATCGGCCTCGGCGCGGGCGGCCTCCGCCTGGCGGAGGCTCTCCGGGTCATCCGCCTCGATCTTGCCGAGCCCTGCGGACGGGCGCGCCACCGCGCGGAGCGGCGGCGGCAGGCCCAAGGGCAGAAACGGGGCGGGCGGAAGCGCGGCCATGGGCGCCAATGCCAGGGGCGGAATGACCAGAGCCTCCCCGTTGTCCTCGGGGCGGCGCGCGCCCCGCCGCGGTGCCTGCCGTCGGTCCGCCGGAGCCTCCCGAGCGGGCCGTCCGACGGAGCGCGGCGCGTGACGCTCGGCCGTGTCGTCGGCCTCAGGGCCGGCCGTCTCAAGGGGCGGCGCGGGCGAGGACTGCGCCTCCGGCACGGAGGACTGAAGCGCGGGTGTTGTGGTCTGCGTCGCAGGCGGCTCTGCCTCGCTCCGGGCGGCCGGCTCCTCAGTCAGGGGCGGTGTATCAGGGGCGGCGCGGTCCTCATGCCCGGGGATCGGACAGAGGCCGAGGGCACCGGCATCGGCCTCCGGCATCGCGGACATCAGGGGTGGCGCCGGGCTCATATAGGCGGGCGTCGTGACCAGGGGCGTCGACATCGGTGCCGGCGTCTCGGGCGTCGAAAGCGAGACCGGCCGGCGCATTTGGGTGTTGCCCGGCATCAGCCGGCGAGCTCCACCAGACCGGCCGGCACTGTGCGCCCGAGCTTCCGGTACTCCACCAACGCCGCCGCCGCGAGATCCGCCGTCGGGATCGGCACGCCGGCCCCCCCGGGCGCTTCCGAAGCCGCGGCGAGCACGGCCGTGCGCACGAAGCCTCCTGCGAGGTCGCACTGCGCCGCGAGGTGGCGGACTGCCTCCGGCCCCGGACTGCGCGCGCCGAGATGCGCGCTCCAAAGCGCCACGCGCTCTTCAAAGCCGGGCTCCGGGAACTCAATGATCGCATGAAGGCGGCGGGTGAAGGCCGTGTCGATCCGGGCCCGTGCGTTCGACGTCAGCACTACGAGGCCCGGATGGCTTTCGATCCGAGTGAGGAGGAAGTTGGTCAACATGTTGCCGAACCGCTCCCCCTCCCCCTCGCCATCGGTCCGCCGCCCGAAGAGCGCGTCCGCCTCATCAAGGAGAAGGAGCACGTCGAGCTCCGCCGCCGCATCGAGGGCGGCCGAGAGGTTTTTCTCGGTCTCGCCGATGTATTTGTTCAGAACGTTCGAGAGATCCAGGCGATAGAGCGGCATGCCGAGCCGCGCGGCGAGGGCGCTGGCGGCAACGGTTTTGCCAGTGCCCGAGGGCCCGGTGAAGAGCGCATGAACGCCGCGGTTTTCGTCCGCTGCAGCGGGACCGAGCCCACCCCATGCCGCCACGCGAGAGAGCGCGCGGCGTGTCAGACGGTCGAACGCGTCCCTGATTGCGGGCGTGAGGACAAGCGCCGTCTCGGGC
>JBCCWM010000309.1:0-5667 GCA_039193505.1 Pseudomonadota bacterium
ACCGCCGAAAGGATGCTGATGAACTGACGTTCATGCTCGCTCAGATACGCGGAGCAGCCTGCGCAGCGCGGATTGTTGAACCGAAAGCACGAGCATCGGCTTCCGCGCATCGCCTGAACCGCGGCGAGGACGTCGAGGCCGGTCTCCAACCCACCGGGATGAGGGAACCGGTCTGAGGTGGTCTGAAGCGCATCGAGCCAGGAGTGGGCTTGAGGGTAAGCAAAGGTCTGCCAGTAGTACCGAGAGATCTCAAGGACGCTCAGGTCAAACGCGTCGAGGGTCGTCTCGTCGAGGCGGGCCTCTTTCGGATGAACGGCGCGGCCGCAACAACGTTCTGCGGTCTTCTTCATCCCGTGGCCTCGATTCCGGCTCGGCTTTGCATAGGGGCGATCCTCATCTCAGGGTGGCGTTGGCCTGGTTGGGTCGCTGTGGGAGCACCTGACTTGGCAGCTTAATCCTGAGCGATTCAATCGGATTTGTCTATTGCGTCATTCAAATGCCGCGCATGTCAGTCAAAGCCTGTCCGAAGTGCCGGTCCGGCCGGGGTGCAGCCTTGAAGCATGAGTTGCAAAAGCGGCGAATTCGGTCAATAGAAACTTGACAAAATTGATTGGACATTAGGTGTCGATGTGGTCGCGCATCGCGACCCGGCGGAAGATGGGCGTGGCTGCTCCTCCCCGAGGACGAGCGCACGGTCCTCTGAGCGCCGCACAGCAGAGAGGGAGCCTCGCATGGCCCGAACACCTCGCCTTCTGAGCGTGGTCCGAGCAAACAGGATCACGCCAAACATGATCCGCGTCACCCTCACCTCGCCGGAGCTGGCTGACGTACCGGACACCTGTGCCGGCGCGCATTGCAAAATCATGATCCCGACACCCGGTGAGACCCGTTCGAGCTTCGCCGCCCGCCTCGCCGGGGAGGGTCACGCGCCGGTCCGCCGGACCTACACAGTTCGGCATGCGCGCCCAGCGGAGTGCGAGATAGACATCGACTTCGTGGCGCATGGTGACGAGGGACCGGCCTCCGCCTGGGCGGAGCGCGCGGCTTCGGGCGATCTTCTGGGCTTTGCCGGACCCGCAGATCCCAAACTCACCCAGTTCGACGCCGACTGGTACCTGATTGCTGCCGATATGTCCGCGCTCCCGGTTGCGGCGGCAAGCCTCGAGGCCCTTCCGCGTGAGGCACGCGGTGTCGCCCTCTTTGAGATCACCGAGGAGGCCGACCGCCAGCCGATCGACGCGCCGGCGGGTGTCGAACAGATCTGGATGGTGCACGCAGATCCGCATGTACCGTCGACGGCCCAGGAGGACTATCTCCGCGACATCGCTTGGCCCGAGGGACGCGTCCGCACCATGATCGCGGGCGAGACCGGCGTGGTGAGGGCGCTGAGGCATCTTGCACGCGCCGAGCGGGGTGTAGACCGCAAAGCGGCCTATGCCTCCGGCTATTGGCGCATCGGGCTTGCAGAGGATGAGCATCAGAAAGTGAAGCGCGCGGAAGCGGACGCCGATGAGCGGCTGCTTCGCTCTGCCTGAAGGGGGACATCGATGTTACGAGCATTCACACTGTCAGCGGCGGCGCTCCTCGCTGCGCCACCGGCCTTTGCCGAGGATTTCGTGCTGTCACTCACCGGCACAGCGGTGCGGGACTACTACTGCCAGATCCGGGTCACGCTGGAGAACACGACCGATGCCCCGGTCACCGAGATCAGCGGCTTCTTTTACAATTATCTCGACGGAGCGGAGGTCGGCCGGAGCCGCGGCGCCTGGTTCATGAATGTCGCGCCGGGCGAGACAGCGGAAGCGGTTTTCGAGACACCGAATGCGCCCTGCGACACAGTGGACCGCTACGAATTCGTTGTGGGCGCCTGCCGATTCGAGACGTCATTCGTCGATAAAGGGCTGTGCGCGGGGCGTTTGGGCTTCGCGGAGCCGCTGGCACTGGCAGGCGGCGAATAATTGACCGATTCATGGCGAAAATCTATCCGAAATCCCTTGCTTCCCAATTTTTGCACTGTATCTGACTGTTTCCATCAGAAATGCGCTGCAGGGAGTGCACCATGAGCTTCAAAACCACGACATCGCTGTTGACCCTTATTGCAGTGGTGGGCGCGCCCGCGATCGCCTCGGCGGCGGGTGAGCTGAACCTCTATTCCTCGCGTCACTATGACACGGATGAGCGTCTCTACTCGGACTTCGAAGAGGCCACCGGCATCACGATCAACCGGATCGAGGGCAATGCCGATGAGCTGATCACGCGGATGCAGTCCGAGGGTGCGAACTCGCCCGCGGACATTCTGCTGACCGTCGACACGTCGCGGCTTGAGCGCGCCAAGGATGCGGGCGTTCTTCAGTCGATCGAGAGCGACGTGATCGAGGCGCGGATCCCGGCTTATCTGCAGGACGAAGACAACCAGTGGTTCGGTTTCTCGCAACGTGCTCGGATCCTCTTCTACGACAAAGAAGAAGTTGCGAACCCGCCGATGACCTACCAGGATTTGGCCGACCCGCAGTACGCGGGCATGATCTGCATCCGCTCGTCGTCGAACGTCTACACGCAGACCATCACCGCGGCGCTCATCGAGCATCTCGGCGAAGACGCAACGCTCGGCTGGGCCAAGGCCGTCGTCGAGAACTTTGCGCGCGATCCTCAGGGCGGCGACACGGACCAGCTCCGCGGCATCGTTTCGGGTGAGTGCGACATCGCGAGGTCGAACACCTATTACTTCGGGCGCGCGATCCGGAAGCCCGTGGACGGTCTCTCCGACAGCATCGACATGATCGGCTGGGTGTTCCCCAACCAGGACAGCATCGGCGCGCACATGAACCTCTCGGGTGGCGGCGTTGCGGCAAACGCTCCGAACCGGGACAACGCGATCCTGTTCCTCGAGTACTTGGCCTCCGCTCAGGCGCAGGAGTACTTCTCGGCCGGAAATGATGAGTATCCTGCCGTTCCGGGCGTCGCGATCAGCCCGTCGGTGGCCCATCTCGGGTTCTTCAAACCCGACGATCTCGACGCGACTGCGATTGCGGCAAACGTGCCTGCTGCGCAGCAGCTTCTGAACGAAGCCGGCTGGGAGTAAGCCCGCCGCGGGGAGCGCGGCGCTGAGCTGCGCTCTCCCTATGGATTGGCCGTCGCCGCACTGGCGACGGCCTTTTCTGTGTGCACCGGCGCCCGATCCCTGAGGCCGCGCATCAAGAGGATCACGGGGATCAGGCCCAACCCCGCAATCACAAGACTAGGCACCGCCGCCCCCTCGAGCCGCTCATCCGCTGCAAGCCTGTGGGCTTGCACGGCAAGCGTGTCAAAATTGAAGGGCCGCATGATCAGCGTGGCCGGCAGCTCTTTCATGACATCCACAAAGACGATCAGCGCCGCGGTGAGCAGGCTGCCGCGGAGGAGCGGCGCGTGCACGCGACCGATCGTGCCGAGCACGCCCTGTCCGAGGACGCGAGAGGCCGCATCGAGATTGGGGCTGACAGACGTGAGACCGCCCTCGAAGGCACCGATGGCCACCGCCAGGAATCGGATCATGTAGGCCCCGATCAGAAGCCAGATCGACCCGGTGAAAAGCAGTCCGGTGGACACATCGAACGTCGCTCGCATCCACGCATCGAGCGCGTTGTCGAAGGCGGCAAAGGGCACCAGCAGGCCGACCGCGATGACACCGCCCGGCACCGCATAGCCAAGCCGCCCCGAATAGAGCGCGGCCTCCGCCCAGCGCCCACCGCGCAGCCGGCGCACGCTGCCAAGCGCGACCGCAGCCGCCACGGTGACCACAGCGGCGGAGCTGGCGAGAACCAGAGAGTTTCGGATGAAGCCCACGTATCGGCGCGACAAGAGATCTTGCTCCGACCCGAGCGCCATAACGGCGAGCGCCAGCGCGGGGATCACGGCGCCCAGAAGGACGGGACCAGCGCAAACGGCCATCGCCCCCCATTTGGAAGCCCCTCTGAGGCGGATCCGCCCCATGGCGCTTTGCCGCCCGCGATCGTCATAGCGGGCTTTGCCGCGGCTCGACCGCTCCAACACGGCGAGAAGCAGCGCGAAGGCAAGGAGGCCGAGGGCGAGTTGCGCCGCCGCCCCGCGATCCGCAAACGAAAACCAGCTTGTGTAGATCCCGGTCGCAAGCGTCTGCACCCCAAAGAAGGCAACCGTCCCGTAATCGGCGATGGTCTCCATCGCCGCCAGGAGCACACCCGCCGCGATCGCCGGCCGCGCCAGCGGCAGGGACACCCGGATGAATGCACCGAAGGGCGATTGGCCGAGCGTTCGGGCGGCGAGAAACGAGGTCTGGCCCTGCGTCAGAAAGGCCGTCCGGGCGAGAAGATAGACGTATGGATAGAGCACCAGGATCAGCATCGTCGCCGCCCCCCCGAGCGAGCGGATCTCTGGAAACCAGTAATCCCGCGGTCCCCACCCGGTGATGTCTCGGAGCAGCGTTTGAACGATCCCCGGATGATCGAGGATATGGGTGTAGGCGTAGGCCAGCACATAGGCCGGATAGGCCAGCGGGATCACAAGGGCCACTTCGAGGAGCCGCCGCCCTGGAAACTCCGTCATCACCACAAGCCAAGCGGTCCCGGCGCCGAGGACGGCGGTCCCGAGCCCGACGCAGACGACCAGTAGGACAGTGGCCCAGGCATAGCGCGGCAGGACTGTGTCGGAGAGATGGGTCAGCGTGTCGAGATTGGCGGTAAACGCCGCGAGCAGCACGGCAATCAGGGGCAACAGGCAGAAAGCCGCGATGGCCATCGCCACGCCCACAAGCCCGCGCTCTCCGATCCCCGCCATCGAACCTCCTCCGTCAGAAGGGCTGAATACCCCGATGCGGCCTCAGGTCGCAAACGGGAAAGAAACAAACGAATTCTGTCGGGATTGACTTGCCCGCCAATCGGAGTCCACGATTGCCGCGAGCCCAGCGCCCGGCGAGGGCAGCCCGGTGTCATCCAGGACCCCGAGGAGGATCACGTGACCGACACCCCAAAGCCGGCCCCGGCGCGACAGACAGAAGACGATCCGAAAGCATGCTGGAAGGAGCTCTTGCAATCGGCGCTCGAAGGTCAGACGCCGGACGCTCTCGAGCCAATCTGTGATCGGTTTCTGCGTCCGGCGGAAGACCAATGACGGTGGCACATGGGCCGGACCGTCGGCCGGACCTCGCCGTCCCGATCCACGACGCGCGCGTTCTTGTCGAACAGGGAAAAGAGGCGCGGATCACGCTCGACGGCCAGACCTACACCTTGCGGATCACCCGCGCGGGCAAGCTCATCCTCACGAAGTGACCCCAGTGCGCGGGCGCCAACGGTGTCCGCGTGTACAGCGCCGTACTCTGAGGCTTTGGGGCGCTCAACCGCACCGCGCTCGCTGTGATGCTCAATTGAATACCTGGGCTCTTTTCCATCGGCGAAGGCAGTTGGCACCCCAACACCTGGCGCAGGCACACTTCGAGCAAGCATCAGGTTGTATCACTCTTTCAGATGCGCCATCGGACAGACACGAACGAAGCGCGAGCGTGAGGTTGCATTAGGGTCCAGACTCATTGATTGTCAAAGCCAGAAGATGACGGCGGCGGCCAAGGCGATTGCTGACAGGAAGACCTTGGGGCATCTGTCGTAGCGGGTCGCGATCCGGCGCCAGTCCTTGAGCCTGCCGAACATGATTTCG
>JBCCWM010000310.1:0-5662 GCA_039193505.1 Pseudomonadota bacterium
AGGTCGAGCGTGACCCCGCCGAACTGGACCAGGTTCGCGCGTGTCTCCTCAACCCCGGGGCGCTGCGCGCGCCGGCTTCGCCTCAGGACGGAGCGGACACGCGCCAGCAGCTCCCTTGGGTCATAGGGTTTTGTCACGTAGTCGTCCGCCCCGACCTCCAGACCGACAATGCGGTCATAGAGATCGCTCCGCGCTGAGAGCATGATGATCGGCACATCGTTCGTCGCCAGGAGACGCCGCGCCGCGTCCAGACCATCCTCGTCGGGAAGGATCAGGTCGAGCACGATTAGATCCGCCGCATCGGTGTCGAGATGGGCGAACATCTCGCGCACGGAGGACACGGCGCTGGCCCGGTATCCATTCTTCGTGAAGAACCGGGTCAGAGACGACGCCACTTGGCGGTCGTCATCGACAATCAGAATGTGATCCCGCACAGCGCGTCTCCTTCCTCGGGTATTGCCCCTCGCCCGCGTCGCGGTGAAGGTTTGCCATGAGTGTTCGACCGAGCCGCCTCCGCCCCTCGCGCCCAAACTGGATCGCGGCGCAGGCCCTGGCCTTGATCTGCATCACAGTGACCCTCGGTTTGATCCTTGGGCTGCAGACCAGGGCGCAGTTCGGCGAGATTGATCTGAGCCAGCGCGCCTATGCCGAGGAAACGGCGGCAAAGGGCGCGCTGATCAGCGATCTGCGCGACACGCTCGGCTATGGCGGGGTGATCCACAACTTCAAGAATTTCGTTCTGCGTCAGGACGTTGTGTATCTCCTTGAGACCGAGGAACAGATCGCGCGGTTTCGCGAGACGATTGATCGATACTTGGACCTGGTCCCGACGCCTCAGGAACGCGCGGCGCTCGACGAGATTGCAGCCGCGATCACGACCTATGAGGGGATGTTGCCGCTCGCGATTGCAGCGGCGGAGCAGGACTGGTCGCCCGCCCGCACGGACGCGGCCGTCCGGGTCGACGATGCGGGTGCGCTCGCGGCCCTCGCTGAGCTGGAGCGGCTCTGGCGCGCTGCGCGCGGCGCCAACACAGAACGGGTTGCAAAGGCGGTGGAGCAGGGCAGGACGCTCATTTGGGTTGGGTTCCTGGCGCTCGGAGCGCTCGTGCTCGCGGCGCTGATCATCGGGTACCTCCTCAGGCTTCTCCACCGCGACCTCCGCCAGACCCTCGTCCGGCTCAACGGAGAGCTCGATGACCGCCGTGCGCTCGAGCAGGCGCAGAGCCGGCTCGCCACCATTGTCGAGCAGGCGCCGACGACCATCCTGCTGACGGACACGAGTGGGCGGATCGAGTACGCAAACGCCAAGTTCGAGGCCCTGACCGGGTGGAGCAGGGCCGAGATTGCGGGCCAAACGCCGGCCTTTCTGCAGTCAGGCGACACCAGTGCCGCGGGGTATTCCGAGATCCGGGCGCGCTTGGCCCGCGGGGAGATCTGGCGCGGCGTGTTTCGCAACCTCCGAAAGGATGGCTCGAGCTATTGGGCTGAGACGACCATCCTGCCGCTTCTCGGCCCAGACGGCGCTGTGCGGAACTTTGCGGGCCTCGGCGAGGACATCACCGAGGCCCGCAAAGCCCGCGACCAAGTGGTGCGCGCGCAAAAGCTCGAGGCGGTGGGTCAGCTCGCCGGAGGTGTGGCGCATGACTTCAACAACATCCTTACCACTGTGATTGCATCGGCCTATCTCGCCTCGCTCGACGCGCCGGAGGGCTCCGACATTGCCCACGAGATTGCGCAGATCGACGTTGCGGCGCGTCGGGCCCAAAGTCTCGTAAGGGAGCTTCTGACTTTTGCCAGGCGCGAACCTGCACGCCGCCAAGCGGTCGTGCTGGCAGAGATTGTGACCGAGGTCGTGGCCTTGATGGGTGCCGCCATCCCGCCCTTGATCGAGCTGCGGTTCGACCCGCCGGAGCGGCGATTCACGGTTCTCGGCGATGCGACCCACATCCATCAGATCGTGATGAACCTCTGCCGAAACGCGACCGAGGCCATCGGTGCCGGATCGGGTGTCATCGAGATCACGCTTGCCGCGGCACCGGACGATCAGGTCCGCCTCAGCGTCCGCGACGACGGGCCCGGCATGTCCCAAGACACACTGTGCCACCTGTTTGAGCCCTTCTTCACGACGAAGGCCGTTGGCAAGGGGTCGGGGCTCGGCCTCTCCGTTGTCTTCACTCTGGTCGAGGAGATGGGGGGACGCATCGATGTCTCGTCTGAGATCGGTGCGGGCGCACGGTTCGACATCGACTTGCCCCTCACCGGCGACGCAGCGGTGGGCGCGGACGCAGCGGAGCCCGAGTTGCCCCGTGGGTCGGAACGGGTTCTCTTGATCGACGATGAGGCAGAGGTCGCGGGCAGCTTCCGCCGGCTTCTCCTCCGCCTTGGATACCGTGTGGATGCGTACACCGCCCCCCGCCAGGCCCTCGACCGGTTCCGTCGCGACCCCGCCGCCTACGATCTTGTCGTGACGGACCTGGTCATGCCGGATTTGTCTGGCTTGGAGCTCGCCGCGAGCCTGCGGGAGGTGCGCGCCGATGTGCCGATCCTGTTTGTCACCGCCTTCCGTCCGGGTGAGATTGCAATCCCCGGCCCGGTGCCAGAGACCCTCGAAAAACCGGTCAATCCGAACCGTTTTGCGCATCACATACGCAAAGCGCTCGACGGAGAGCACATCTCAACGCACCGAGAAAATTGGTGATTTGTCGATGCTGACAGGATCTGCAACAGGCTGCAACACTTCGACAGATCCCTGCAACACGCCGCCCGATACTCTCCGCTAGCATAGGGTGAAAGCACCCCATCGACGTTGATGGCGTGCAACGGGGAACGTTTATGACCGCAGCCGGTCGCCATGGTCCGAAGCCGCGCGCACCTCGTCGTCTGTTGGCGTCTTCGCCACCCACTTCGGTCGTCGCGACGTCCCGCCACAGTGGTCCAGAGGCCGCTCCTGGCGGCAGCCGGTCGGTTCGGGTGAGGGGTGTGAGGGCCGGCGCGGCGGGGCTCCTTCTGATCGCTGGGGCCGCATGGGCAGAGGATGTGACGCCTGAGCCGCCGCTCGAAGTCGACGCGGCCCGCGCAGAGCTTGGCAAGCGGCTGTTCTATGATGTCCGGCTCTCGGGCGATACGGGGCTCGCCTGTGCGTCATGCCATCTGCCGGAGCGCGCGTTCACCGACGGTCTGCCCCTCTCTGCCGCCTATTCAGGCGGAGCGCATTTCCGGAACACGCCGACGCTCGCCAATGTGGGCTTCCGCGATGCCTGGCTCCATGACGGGCGTCTTGGCACGAACCTCAACGACGTCGCGCGGGAGATGATCACCGAGACCTACCTCATGAACATGGACATGAGAATCATGCAGGAGCGCCTGAAGCAGGATCCGGTCTATGTCGCGATGTTCGCGGCCGCCGGCATGTCTGAGCCTTCGAATGGCGGTGCGCGGAACGCGCTGATGGACTTCATGAAGACCATCCAGTCGCGCAACGCCCCCATCGACACCGGAGAGATGTCGGCCGCCGCGCTGCGGGGCCAAGGAATTTTCGAGGGCAAGGGTCAATGCGCGGCCTGCCATGTCGGCCCCCGCTTCACGGATGACCGGCCCCACAACATCGGCGTTCCCGACAACCCCGAGATCTGGGCGGACCCCGAGCGGCACGCCGTCTTCGTGACCTACGCCAAGTTCATGGGCGTCCCCGACTACATGAACCTGCGCGAGGATCTGGGCGCCTACATCCGGACCCATGACGATGCCACCCGGCGCAGCTTTCTGACGCCGACCCTGAGGGAGCTCGTCTACACCGCACCTTACATGCACAACGGTGTCTTCGAGACGCTCGAGGAGGTCGTCGACTTCTACGACCAGGGCGGCGGCAACGATCCGTTGCAGGACCCGCGCCTCCAGCCGCTCGACCTCGTGCCGTCGGAGAAGGCGGACCTGATCGCGTTTCTCGAGGCGCTCTCGGGTGAGAGCTTCGACACCGACGCCTTTGTCTGGCGCGAGGACGACTTCGACTATGCGTTGATCGAAGACTGGCTCAACGTGGCAAATTGAGGGAGGGTCCGATGATCCGCTTGACAGTCGCTGCCCTCTTGGTTGCGCTCCCAACCGGCGCACAAGAACGTCCCGCGGCCCTTGCGCCGCTCGGACCGCCGCCGATCCCGGCCGACAACCCGATGACCGAGGCCAAGGTCGAGCTCGGCAAGAAGCTCTTTTTCGACCCGATCCTTTCGGGGAACTACGGTATGCCGTGCTCGGCCTGTCACCTGCCCGAGGCCGGCTGGGCCGTGCAGGACAAGATCAGCTTCGGCTACCCGGGCACCACGCACTGGCGGAACAGCCAGACGGTGGTGAACTCGGCCTATTACGGCAAGCTCTTTTGGGCCGGCGCTTCGGGCTCGCTCGAGCATCAGGCGCGCTCCGCCGCGCGCGGCGGCGTTGCCGGCAATGGCGAGGATGACGGGATGGAGGCGCGGCTCGCCTTCGTGCCAGAGTACCGGGAAGCCTTCCGTGAGGTCTTCGGCGACGACTGGCCGAGCGTGCGCCATGCCTACATGGCGATCGCCGCCTTCCAACGGACACTCGTCCAGACCGACACGCCGTTCGACAACTACATACGGGGCGACGACGACGCGCTGAGCGAGGCGCAGAAGCGCGGCCTTGGGCTCTTTGCCGGCAAGGCAAATTGCATCGTATGCCACAGCGGCCCGCTTCTCTCCAACGAGGCCTACTATAATATCGGCGTGCCCCGGTACGACGGCTGGGAGGAGGACCCGCTCGCGCAGATCACGTTCCGCTTCGAGCTCTTTGCCAAGGGCGTGACCGAGAAGAAGTACCGCGAGCTGAAGGACGACCCCGGCCTCTACTTCCGCACCAAGCAGGAGGCGGACATGGGCAAGTTCCGGGTGCCGAGCCTGCGCTACACCGCCTACACGTTCCCCTACATGCACAACGGCATGTTGGAGACGCTGACCGACGTCGTGGCCTTCTACAACGACGGTGGCGGCGAGAATGAGTTCGCGGCGAACAAGTCAGAGCTGATCCAGCCCCTCGGTCTCAGCGACGCTGAGCAGGCCGATCTCGTCGCCTTTCTCGAGAGCCTCTCGGGCGAGGAGATCCTGATCGATTATCCGGACCTGCCCTTCATGGAGCCGCTGCCCGCGGCCTCCAACTGAGCGCGCGCCGGTGAAAGCCGCCGTGACGTCGCTGGCCGTTCTCGCCGCCACAGCCGTTTCGGCGGCTGAAGAGGTGCGCGTCGTGCACCAGCACTCGGACGCGATGGCATCGACCGCGGCGGAGATGTTCCGGTTTGAGCCGCGCATCCTGGCGCTCGCGCCCGGGGAGACGGTGGCATTTCTGAACAGCGTCGGAAGCCATACGGTGCTCAGCCAGAAGGGTCTCTGGCCTGAGGGTGTGGAGACCGTGGACATCCGTGGGCGAGCGCGCGCGGAGCTCGTCTTCGACAGGCCCGGCCTCTACGGCATCACCTGCGCCCGCCATGGTCGCTACGGAATGGTGATGCTGATCGCCGTCGGGCCTGAAGGCCTCGAGGCCGCCGCGGCGCTCGATCTCGACGAGGTCGATGCCTCTGCCCGCGCCAAAGACGCCTATCGCTCGCTCGCGGACATGCTGCTCGCGGGACGTGTTGACTGAGGGAGAACCATGAGCA
>JBCCWM010000311.1:0-5661 GCA_039193505.1 Pseudomonadota bacterium
CCCCAAAAAAACCCAGCGGAATATTCCAGCTTCAAGCGGTACAGGTCTCAGGCGGCAGAGCGCGAACGCGGCCCCACCGGGGCCACGGTCGCCCCAAACTGTCACGCCCCAAAACTGTAGCCGATCCGTCAGCCGTCGACGTGACGCAGCTCGTCATCCCTCGGGTCCTCGAACCGATGGCGCTCCTCTGCGGTCGGGCCCTGGGTGTTCGGTGGGTCATGCTGTCATCGAGCATGAGCCTGTCCGCTTCGCGCTCCGCGACGATCCTCCTTAGCCGCGCGTTCTCCCGGTCCAGGCTCTCGTGTGGTCTCCCGTCAACCCTCCCCTCTCGCAGCCAGCTCACTGGCTCAGCCTAAGGAGGGAAGGGCATCGTGCGCTCGAGCCCCGGGCGATGGAGATGGCTCGCGGTCACAATACAGCTGCGGCAGAGCGGCTTTGGCATGTAACGCTGTCCCAAGTGATCAACGTCCTGGCAAGCATCGGAAAACGGCCTCGCACTCATCTGAACACCCGCTCCGGTGGTCGGGTTCCTCTGCCGCACGAACGGGGTGAGCTTTCGCATCCATCTCTGTGTCCAGCGCTTCGACATAGAGACAGTTTCGGGCTCGGCGTTGAGTTTTCGACCCTCTGCTTCCGATCGAAACGCCGTAGGCGACGCTGCCTGAGTCTCGCACGACGGTGTGACTGCGCGCGGTTCACGGCGCTCGCGCTGAAGCTCTGATTTCAGCCGCCCTTTGGGTTGCGCCTTATGGACGCACTTTGGTCTTCGACCGTTCGAGGTCGATGGCAGAGGCGAGCCGCCACCACTTCGACGAACCGAGGATCATCACTTGGCGTCGCATTCTGCACGGTTTGATCCCGCGAATTGCGGCGGAGCGCCACCTCGGCTGGCCGCGACGGAAGGAGAGTTGTGTGGAGGGCGACCTCCGTTTCGACTCTAGGCCGGGCTCAGCGAACCTGTTTCCCGACGCGACTGCAACGCTCGAACCCGCGAGTGGCACGTCGTTGACGAGACTGTCGGTCTGGTCGCTGACGTGCCGACCACGACGTGGCGCCGGGTGATTTCGTGCTGGTGACCGATGGCCGCGAAACCTGAGGCGGGGCGCCGTGCCGTCTCAGTGCCGAACTGGCGGCGGTCTCGTTCCATCTCGTACCCTCCGTGATCGCCGTCACACTGCATGCCAGGTTCTTCAGGTGGCACCGACAGGAGACGGAAATTTATCTTGATGGAAGGACTGTGGCGCGCTGCCTCGCGGAGCGCGCTGGGACCTCTATCTCTCGATGGAGGCCGCCGACCAATTTGCCACGGCTCTCATTCAGACGCTCGGCCGCACTGTGATCGGGTGGCTCGACTAGAGCCCGAGTGTCATGTCTCGGATCTCGTTCATTTCCCCGACCAGGCTCTCTGTTTGTCCTTCCAGATGCCGGCCGCCATTGGTCACATAGTTGGTGAGCGCGATCACGATTGCCATCGCCAGGCCCAGAAACACGATTTTCTCAAGGGTCATGTCAGGCTCCTCTCTCAGGCCGCAGCCAGCATGACGCGGACCGTGTCGCCGACGAAGCCCAGCACCTCCTGCGAGTAGTTTGCGAGGGCGATTGTCACAGCAACACTGAGGCTGAGGACGAGAACGTTTTCGATCGAGACCATAGCGTGTTCCTCCTTGTGTCTGTGTCGATCCTAGCCGCGCCAGCGGCTCGGGATGGGTTGGCGTAGAAACTTCCTCAAAGGGCATCGCTCAAAACAGCAGCGGCGGGGCAAAGCCCCGCCGCCCGCACTGATGTGGGTCGGGGTTTACCACCCGACGTTGAGGAGGCCCTCGATGGTGGTGGTGTTGGTCTCCATCGTGCCGACCTGCTCTGCCACGGCCTCGGCGCCGCCGTTGAAGAAGTTGGTGAAGGCGATGATGCCGGCCAGTGCGAGGCCGATGATGAGGATTTTTTCGATGGTCATGTCCGTGCTCCGTTTTCTCTGGTTGTGGTGTGGAACCGCGTCTCGCTGTTCCTGAGCCCGTTTTGCCAAATCGGAGCGGGGAGAAGAGGTTGGCGGATTTTTTGCGCAGACTTGTTGGTCAGCGGGCCAACAAAGGGCGTGGCTCTGCGCCGAGCGGGCGGTGGAACACCGTGCGAAGCGCGGCGCGGTAGCCGCTGTCCTCGGCGCCCTCGGGTCCGGCGATTTCCGCGATCTCGCTGACGCGACGCACGGTCTTAGTCTCTCCATCCGGCATCGCCAGGCGCACCCGTTCGATCTGCACGACGACATCGACCGCCTCAAGAAGCTGGCGCCGGACCGCGACGATCGGGATATCGACATCGGCCATAAGGCAGAGCGTCTCGAGCCGCGAGAGCGCCCGGACCGGACTGTCGGCATGCACCGTAGACAGCGAGCCCGCATGCCCCGAGTTCATCGCCTGGATCATGTCGAGCGCTTCGCCGCCTCGACACTCCCCCACCAAGATCCGGTCGGGCCGCATCCGGAGGGCAGCGCGAAAGAGCTCCCGGATCGTGATCCCGCCGCGGCCTTTCGCATCGGGCATCTGCACCTCCATCGAGACGACGTGGTGGTCGTCGGAGAGGTCGATCTCGCTCACGTCCTCGATGGTGACGATCCGCTCGTGGTTCGGAACAGTTCCGGCGAGCGCGTTGAGAAGCGTCGTCTTGCCGGTCCCGGTCCCGCCCGCGATGATGATGTTGCGCCCGGTCTCGACCTTCTCGGTCAGCCAGGTGCTCGCATCGTCCGAGAGCGCCCGTGCGGGGCCGGTGAGTTCTTCGAGGGTCAGGCGCCGCTCGGGGAAGCGCCGGATCGCGATGCTGATACCTTTCGGCGTCGCAGGGTCCTGGACGATGTGCACACGCGCTTTGTTGGGCAGCCGCGCCTCCTGCGAGAGGTCATGCGGGCTCAGCATCTTGCCGGAATACTGCAGGATTGCGCGCGCAAGGCTCCGCAAGGCGGCGCCGTCCGCAAACCGGGCAGGCTCCGGATCGCTGCCGGCCTCGAGCGTCATCAGTCGGGTCATGTCGTCGGGTCCCTCGACATAGATCTCGTCGGGGCCGTTGATCATGATCTCCGTCACGCCGGGGCGATCATAGTAGGGGGCGAGCGGGCCCATCAGCCGCGTGATCAACGCAGTGAAGTACCGCTCCCGCGCGGCTTCGCCGCTCATCCGAAGGGGAGGGTGTAGTGGATCGCGTCCATCCGGTAGCTCGAGATCAAGGCCTCGTGCACAAGAAGCAGCGCGCCGAGCATCGCCGCGCCAAGGGTGCCGAGCAAAAGTGTCCGGGTCAGAGCATTCATCGCGTCCCGTCCTCCATCCCAATCAGGGTAACCAAATCGCCGCGCAGTGTTTCTAGATCGCGCAAAAATTTCTACATGTGTTATGAGTATGGTTCAAAGTCCTACGATTCCCGAGACGCTGATAACGTAACCATGGAGGGCTCGATGTTGATTGTATCATTGCGGCGAGGATCCGCGCTCTGCGCCCTTGCGGCGGTGCTCGCGGCGCCGGCTGCCGCGCAGATGTTCCTCGACCCGCGCGGCGTGTTGGACGGCTTGGCGGCCGAGAAGGCCGGACCGACCGTGCGCAGCATGCAGCAAAGCGGCAGCTTTAATGTGAACGGCAATCAGGCGCTCAGCTTGCTCGATCTGCCCACGGTGGACGTGCAAGTCGGGTTTGAGGCCGACACGGCACTGCTCTCGGTGCAGGGCATGGTCTCGCTCCGCTCCGTCGCGATGGCGCTGAAGGCGCCGGAGATGGAGGGCCAGCGCTTTCAGGTCGCTGGGCATTATGTCAGTGCGAGCGATCAGAACCAGGCCGCCTCGCAGCCGATCTCGGCGCGTCGGGCGCAGGCCGTCGTCCGCCATTTGACGAGCTTTTATGGGATCGCGCCTGACCGGCTGGTGCCATTCGGCTACGGTGCGACGGATCTCGCCGATCAAATGAACCCGGCGAGCCCCGCGAACACCCGCATCGAGTTGATCAACATCACCGCCCAGTGACCGGGCCCAAGTCCAAAGGAAGGATCCCACCCATGTTGACAGGGACACTCCGCGCGCTCTGCGCGGCCATCGTGATCTTGGCCGGCCCTGCACTTGCCGAGACCCGCGTGGCACTCGTCATCGGCAACAGCGCCTACCAGCACACCACCCCGCTCGCCAACCCGGAGAACGACGCGCGCGACATGGCGGCAAAGCTCAGCAGCCTTGGCTTCGACATTGTCGAAGGCTACAACCTCGGCCTCGATGAACTCGAGGACACGGTGCGGAGCTTCGCGCGTGAGGCCAGCCGAGCCGACCTCTCGGTCTTCTACTATGCCGGCCACGGCATGTCGGTCGACAACATCAACTATATCGTCCCGATCGACGCGACCCTCGAGAGCGAGATCGACTGGGAGTTCGAGGTCTACGAAGTGGAGCGCATCCTGCGCTACGTGCAGCGGGCGAACCACGCGAGCCTGATCTTCCTCGACGCCTGCCGAGACAACCCGCTCGCCGACAAACTGGCGCTGCTCCAGGGGATGGGCACGCGGTCGATCAGCAACCGGGGCATCAGCCGGATCCCGACCGAGACGCTCGGCACCACGGGAACGGTGATCGCCTACGCGACAGAGCCGGGTCAGGTGGCAAGCGATGGCGCGGGCAAGAACTCCCCCTTCACGGCGGCGGTTCTCAATCACATCGGGGCGGCGAACACCGATTTCGCAGCACTGACCTCGCGCATCACCCGTGACGTTCTGGCGTCGACCGACAATGTCCAGCGTCCGCGCTTTGACATTTCGCTCACCGGTGAGCTCTTTCTGAACAAGGTCGACACGCCGATCACGACATCGGAAGTGACCGAGCCCACGACACCGGCGCCAGCCCAGGACACAAATCTGGCCGTCGCGAATCTGACCGTGCAGACCGCGATTTTCGAGGCGGCGCAGGCCTCCGACGATGCGGCTGACTATCAGGCCTATCTCGACCAGTTCCCGAACGGCCCCTTCGCGCCCCTCGCTCGGAACGCGATTGAGCGGTTGACCCGTGTGGCCAGCGTGCCGATCGACACGGAGACCACGGTCACCGATGTCGCGGCAGGTCCGAGCATCGGACAGGAGCAGGTGACCCGGATGATGAGCACGCCGCTGGCGCTCACCGCGACACCTGCCGTGCAGGCCCAGCCGGCCAATGCCGACACGCTCCGCGCACTCAATCTCGATGATCGCAAGCGGCGCGAAGTGCAGCTGAGGCTGACGCTGGCGAACATCCCGGTTGGCGCGATCGATGGCGACATCGGACCGACCACACGTCGGGGGATTTCGGCGTGGCAGACGCAAAACCAGCTTCAGCCGACGGGCTATCTGAACGCCTCCCAGCTCGAGATCCTGATGGCCAACACCGATGTGGCCTTCCGGTCGCACATGGCGGCTAACCCGACGGCGTTGGACGCTCCGGTGCGCCGTCAGCCGGCGCGGGTCAGCACTGGCACGTCGTCAAGCTCCAGCAGCAACAACTCCGGTGGAGCCGCTGCCGCTGCCGCTGCGGGGGTGATCGGCGGCGTCATCCTCTGCAAAGCGCTGAACTGTTGAAGATGAGGGGCATCTTCGCAGGAGCGGCGCTCTGGACCCTGACGGTCGCGCTGTCGACCACGGTCTTGACGCCCGTGCACGCAGCGAGCGGATGCC
>JBCCWM010000312.1:0-5658 GCA_039193505.1 Pseudomonadota bacterium
CCGACCGGCTCCGAACTGCCCTGGACGGGCGCGCCATCGCTCGGGTCATTCCGCCGAACTCAAACCGGCGCTTTCCGGCGGATGTCGACAGGCAGACCTACACCTGGCGGCACCTGGTCGAGACCCTCTTCGGAAGCTGACGGAAACCAGAGCTGTCTCCACGCGCTCCTGCAAGACCGATCAGAGCTTCACCGCCTTCATCGCCCTCGCCTCACCGCTCATTCTCTTGAGATGAGCGTCAACAGGGCCTAACCGAACGTCATCCGTTTCAGGATTGTGTCCTTGTCGACGAAGTGATGCTTGAGCGCCGCTGCCGTGTGTACCACCAAAATGAAGGCGAGGAACTTCCCGGCGATTGAGTGTATCACATGGAAGACGTCCGAGATCGATTTGGAGCCGGTCGGGAATGGGTCCGGCATCTCAAAGAGACCGAACACCATGTTCTTGACTTGCACCGGATAAGCGTTCGGGTCGTTCAGAGGTGATGCGGTCGACATCAGCCACCCCGAGAGCGGCATGATGAAGATCAGGGCGTACAGCAGATAGTGCGAGGCATGGCTCGCCCGAACCTGCCAGGAGGGCATGTCCGCCGGCAGGCCCGGAGTGTCGCGGTTGGCAAAACGCCAGGCGACGCGGAGGAGCGCGAGCACAAAGACCGCAAAGCCAAAGCTCTTGTGGTCCTGAATCAGCTGGAATTGCCGCACGAGGTCGGTCTCGAAGTTCGAAATGTATGTGCCCATCCCGACCAAGCCGATGATCATGACCGCCATGACCCAGTGGAGGACGCGGGCCGGCCAGCCCCATGTGCTCGTGGTGTTTTTGACGGTCATGAAGTGCTCCTCAGCGAAAGACCTCAGGAAGAGGCCGGGTTGATTTCCATATCAATGGTGACCGGGATAACGGCGCCGATCGCCGGGGCACCGAAATTCACGCCGAACTCGGTCCGATCAATTTCGCCGGTAAGCTTAAACCCTGCAATCTGTGAATCGGGCCGGAACGGGTTCGGACCGATTTTCATAAGCTGCGCATCGAAGGTCACGGAGTTCGTGGTGCCGCGGATCGTCAGATCGCCGGTCACCCGAGCGGTCTCGTCGCCGGTCTGCTCAACATCGGTGGAGACGAAGGTGATTTCGGGATGGTTCTCAACATCCAGGAAGTCGGCACCCTTGATATGGGTGTCGCGAGCCTCCCAGAACGTGTCCACGCTGTCGGCAGCGATCGTGAAGCTCACGCTCGTGGCGCCGATGTTCTCAGGATCGAAGGTGATATCGGCATCGAACTCGCGAAAGGTTCCATTCGTGTCGGAGAACCCGAGATGACTGACAGAGAACATAATTTGGGTGTGCGACTTATCGAGCGCCCACGGGGCAGCCAGTGCCGCGAGAGGCGAAAGGGCGACAGCGGCAGCGAGGGCGAGTGTGCGAAGTGTCATCTGGGGACCTCCATTGGTTGCATCTTCAGCCTTAACTGCGTCTTAAGCAAAAAATGACCACCCCTGCCAGCATCAACGCTTTGTTTCCGAACAGAACTTCACCTGAGCTTTTCGTCACTCTCCCGCCGTTGTCAGCACAAGACGTATCGACAGAGGCAGTCGAGCGCCGACATCCGGGTAGCCTGTGACATTGCCAAAGTCCCGTCGATCGATCTCACCCCGCACGGTAAAGCCCGCCTCCTTGACAGTCGGGTCGTCGTCCCGCGGGCCGTACTTGAACACGGTCGCGTCGAGGGTCAGGGGCTGGGTGACCCCAAGAAGGTCAATCTCACCGCTCAGGACCGCCGTGGACCGGGACGTTTGCTCCAGACGGTTGAGGCGGAACCGGATGTCGGGATGGCCCGCTGCGTCGAGATAGCCATCGGATGTGATCAGATTGTCGATCCAGCTGAGCCCGGTCTCTGCAGACGCGGTGGCGACGGCAATCTCCGCGCGGGTCGCCTCGACATTCGCCTCCTCAAACCGGAGCGCTGCGGCAAAGCGCGTGAACTCCACCCCGAGCTTGATCCGGCCGAGATAGGTGACCTCCGTCTTGATCTCCGTTTGATCAAGATCGACACGCCACGTCTCCGCGAGTGCGACCGTCGGGATGAGAATGAGAGCAACGAGCAGTCTGAGCATGGCGGGGACCTCCTGCCGTGAGGAGGTAGGCGCCTTTGCAGCGCCGTCCGATCAAGCCTGCGTCAGCGGGTCGGCACCGGCGTCTCCCCCCGGTAGTCATAGAACCCGCGATCCGTCTTTCTGCCGAGCCATCCGGCCTCGACATACTTCACGAGAAGCGGGCATGGCCGGTACTTGGTGTCTGCAAGTCCCTCGTGGAGCACGTGCATGATGGCAAGACATGTGTCGAGGCCGATGAAATCGGCGAGCTCCAGCGGCCCCATCGGGTGGTTCGCGCCGAGCTTGAGGCAGGCGTCGATGGAGGCAACGGTGCCAACGCCCTCATAGAGCGTGTAGACAGCCTCGTTGATCATCGGGATCAGGATGCGGTTGACGATGAAGGCCGGAAAGTCCTCCGCGCTGGCGGCGGTTTTGCCGAGCCGGTCCACCACACCGACAAGGGTGCGATAGGTGTCCTCCGACGTGGCGATGCCGCGGATGAGCTCCACAAGCTGCATCAAGGGCACGGGGTTCATGAAGTGAACGCCGATGAACCGCTCCGGACGGTCCGTCGCTGCAGCGAGCCGGGTGATCGATATGGAGGATGTGTTTGATGCCAGGATCGTGTCGGGTCCGAGGCTGGGTCCGAGGGCAGCGAAAATCTGGTGCTTGACGTCCTCGCGCTCCGTCGCAGCCTCGATGACAAGATCTGCCGATGCCGCGTCGGCGATTCTCGCCGTGGGTCGGATGCGGGCGAGCGCTGCGTCGCGGTCGGCGGTGCTGATCCGATCGCGCACCACTTGGCGCTCGAGATTCTTGGCAATCGTCCCCATCGCGCGCTCGAGCGCCGTCGCCGACACGTCATTCAGAGTGACGTCGATCCCAGCCTGCGCAAAGACATGGGCGATCCCGTTGCCCATCTGGCCTGCGCCAACCACGCCGACCCGCTCGATCT
This sequence comes from Pseudomonadota bacterium, assembly GCA_039193505.1. Taxonomy (GTDB): domain Bacteria; phylum Pseudomonadota; class Alphaproteobacteria; order Rhodobacterales; family Rhodobacteraceae; genus Algicella. The sequence continues at coordinate 3,048 of JBCCWM010000312.1, forward strand.
GCATGCGATCCCCTTCGATGAGTGCGCCTGGACCTTAGGTCTCCGGTTGAAGGCACGCAACGGGAGGCTGCGCATGAGCAAACACCGGCTTGAGCGCTTCGCTTCGGATGGAGCACGGGGGCCATCGCCGCCTGAAGCGGCGTCTGCGGCTCCGCCGCAGAGTTCTCGGGCCCTGCCCGAGAACATGGCCCGTTCCCCGCCTCGCACGCGGCGCCCATGCAGGACGCCACCGCGGTCTTCAGCCGAGCGCGTCCTTCAGTTTCGGAACCGCATCAAACAGATCCGCCGCCAACCCGTAGTCGGCAACCTGGAAGATCGGCGCTTCTTCGTCCTTGTTGATCGCAACGATCACTTTGGAGTCCTTCATTCCCGCCAGGTGTTGGATCGCGCCCGATATTCCGACGGCGATATAGAGATCTGGCGCGACCACTTTGCCGGTTTGGCCAACCTGCCAATCGTTGGGGGCGTATCCTGAGTCGACCGCGGCGCGGCTTGCACCGACGGCGGCGCCGAGCGTGTCTGCAAGTTCCTCGATCAGCTTGAAGCTTTCCTCTGAGCCGACACCTCGACCGCCGGAGACAACGACTTTGGCAGAGGTTAGCTCGGGGCGATCGGTCTCTGCCACCATGTCGCGGACCCACTCCGACAGCGCGGGCGTCGTGGCCACGTCAATTGCCTCGACAGGCGCCGGCGCCTGGTCCCCGGCCGCATCGAAGGTCGACGTTCGGATGGAGACGACTTTCAAAGCGTCGCTCGACCGCACGGTTTGGATGGCATTTCCAGCGTAGATCGGTCGCTCGAACGTGTCGGCGTCGACAATTCCCGAGACATCGGGGATCACCATCACGTCGAGAAGGGCAGCGACACGCGGGAGCACATTTTTGGCATCCGTCGTCGCGGGTGCCACAATGTGCGTGTAGCCGGACGCGAGGCTGACCAGAAGGGCCGCGATCGGCTCTGCCATCCCGTGGCCGAGCTCACCCGCTTCGGCCGTCATCACCTTTGTCACGCCGGCGAGACCGGCAGCCTCCTCGGCCGCAGCACTTGTCGCTGCCCCCGCGACGAGCACGGTCACAGGCCCGAGTGCGGTTGCCGCCGTCACTGCCTTTGCGGTCGCATCGCGGCTCAGAACGCCATCGCTCACTTCGGCCAAAAGTAGAACTGCCATCAGATCACCCCCGCATCCGTTTTGAGTTTTTCGATCAACTCCCCAACCGAGCCCACCATCTGCCCCGCTTCGCGCGCCTTCGGCTCATCGGTCTTCACCACTGTCAGGCGCGGTGCAACATCGACGCCGAGGGCCTCAGGCGTTTTCTCCTCGAGAGGCTTTTTCTTCGCTTTCATGATGTTCGGGAGCGAGGCGTAGCGCGGCTCGTTGAGCCTCAAATCGACAGTGACGATCGCCGGGAGGGCCACCTTTATCGTCTGAAGGCCGCCATCGACCTCCCGCGTGACCTCCGCCTCTTCGCCGGCAACCTCGACCTTCGAGGCAAATGTCGCCTGGCCCCATCCAAGAAGGGCCGCCAGCATCTGGCCCGTCGCGTTCATGTCATTGTCAATGGCCTGTTTGCCGCAGAGAACGATGCCGGGCGCTTCCTCGTCGACAATCGCTTTCAGAATTTTGGCGACAGCAAGGGGCTCAATGTCGGTGTGCACGTCATCGCTCGCCACCACCAGGATCGCGCGATCCGCCCCCATCGCGAGCGCCGTGCGGAGCGTCTCCTGCGCTTGCTTGACGCCGATCGACACGGCGACGACCTCGGAGGCCTGGCCGGCCTCCTTCATCCGAATGGCCTGTTCGACGGCAATCTCGTCAAATGGGTTCATCGACATCTTGACGTTCGCGAGATCGACGCCCGTGCCGTCCGCTTTCACGCGAACTTTCACGTTGTAGTCGATCACACGCTTGACGGGGACCAGGACCTTCATCTCACCTCTTCCCGCTAAGTGTTGGAAATCCGTGCGCTAAACCGTTTGAATTCTGCGCTTTGCCCAGGTTTGGGACCCGCGTGAACAAACCTCCATGAATTAATCAGGACGCGCTTGTGGGAGCAAGGGGGACATGGCGTCACATTCAATGGGCCGATCAACCGAGAGATACATTTGCCATTCTGATGACCGTATTCGTTGACGAGACCCTCTGGATTGCAGTCGGCGCCCTTGCCGGTGGGAGCGTGCTGTGGCTGCTGTTGCTCTGGGCTGCGCGATCTGGACCGGACCAGACCACTCCGTTCTTTGCCTTCGCCGAGAGCGCGCTGCGGGTCCCGCCGGGGGCGCGGACATGGATTGAGCGGAGGGCCGTCAGACTTGGCGCGTTCCATCTTGTGTACGGCGACGGCTTCGGCGCGTTTTTTGCACGCCACGGGGAGGACGGGATGACAGCGTCCACCTTGCGCGATCTCCGGGCGCTCGGGCTCGAGAAGGAGGCGGACCTGATGGCGGATGCGACCGCGCGTTTGACGGTGCGCCAGGGCGCGATTGACGCGGCCCTGCTGTCGGAGTTCAACGCCATTGAAGCGCGGCTGGACGAGGCGCGGTTTGTGGCGCGGGCGGACAGCTATTTCAGGCGGCGATGGCGGTTGCGCCGGACCTTTGCACGGGTTGGTATTCG
>JBCCWM010000313.1:0-5656 GCA_039193505.1 Pseudomonadota bacterium
CCCATGCCGACGCCCGTCTTCGATGCCGGCCTGAAGATAGCGCCGTCGATCCTTTCAGCCGATTTTGCAAAGCTCGGAGAGGAGATCCGGGCGGTGGAGGTGGCGGGTGCAGACTGGATCCATGTCGACCCGATGGATGGGCACTTCGTCCCGAACCTGACGCTTGGACCCGGTGTCGTGGCTGCAATCCGACCGCACGTGACGACCGTGATGGACGTCCACCTGATGATCTCGCCCGTCGATCCCTATCTCGAGGCGTTCGCCAAGGCTGGCGCTGACATTCTGACGGTGCATGCGGAGGCGGGACCGCATCTCGATCGCTCGCTCCAGGCGATACGGTCGCTTGGTTGCGGCGCTGGGGTCGCGCTCAACATCACAACGCCGCTGAGTGTGATCGAGCACTGCCTCGACCGCCTCGACCTCCTTCTGCTGATGACCATCAATCCCGGGTTTGGGGGGCAGGCCTTCACACATGCGGTGCTGAGCAAGATCCGCGCGGCCCGGGCCATGATCGGCGACCGGCCGATCTGGCTCGAGGTGGATGGCGGCGTGACGCCCGAAACGGCGCCGCTCTGCGTGGAGGCCGGCGCCCGCGTCCTCGTCGCCGGGTCCGCGGTCTTTCGCGGCGGGCCTGCCGCCTACGGGGCCAACATCCGTGCGCTGCGTTAGGCCTTGCGGCTCCGCGTGAAGACCATCTTCTGCTCGAGGAGGTCCTCCGTGCGCCCGACCCAGGCATAGGCGAGGAGTGCCGGCTCGCGTTCGCCCACAGTTATTCGATGGAGATGCGCGGGCGGGTTCAGGATGAAGGATCCGGGCACATAGACGCCCTGGTGATTTTCGCTCACAGCGCCCGAGAGGCAGATGTAGCTCTCCGTGATGCCGTCATGAGCGTGTGCTGGATAGGTGCAGCTCGGGGCGAAGAGGACCAGGCCGAGGATGATCCGCTCGGTCACCACAGGCCCGCGGGGACCGGCAAGCTCTGCAAAGGCGAACCGGTTCTCGAGACCTCTCGGCACTTTCTCATACCCGTAGAGCCAGGCGAGACTTGGAAGGACCGCTTCGAGAGACGCGAGAAGCTGCGAGGTCCGCTCCTGCCGCCCCTCGTCCAGGGCGCGCTTAAGATGGCGGGTGACCGGCTTCTCGCTGGGCTCCGGCAGACGGATCTCGGGGTCGCTTTGCATCACGCGGCTGATCGCCTCGCGCACCGTGCGCTGATGGCTGCGGATTCGGTCGCTGCCGCCCGCCGGGAGGTAGCGGTAGAGCTCCCAAAGCTCGAGCAGCACATAATACCAGTCGGGGGCAGTTGAGCTGAGCGGCACGGCGGTCTCCGATAACGTCTAGGCTCGGATGTGCGGTCAGGACACGCCATGTCTCGCCAGATTGCGACGTCAGCGGATCAGCCGCGAATATTTCGTGCCTTCAAGGCTCGCGCCGGCGATCAACCCTCGTTGCCCGTAGATCAGCGCCACCACAGGGCGACCCACAGTGTTGGATGAGATGCCCGCGCCAATCCCCTGATCCGGAACGGCAAACTCCGCATCGGCGCCGAGCTCCCATCCATCTGTCACGCGGAACTCGCGAAGCACATCGGGTGTCATAAAGAAGAGCGCATGGCTGAAGGCCTGGGCTCCGATCTGAAAGCCGAAGGCCGCCGAAGTCATCGAGATGTAGTCGACCGGCGCGTCGCCGATCAGGAGCGCGCCCTCCCCATAGGCGGCCGAGATCACGAAGCCGCCTTCGACAATTTCGGGGATGATCAGAATGCCCGAGGCTCGAGAGGCGAGATCTCGCGACCAGGGAACCGTTTCGAACATGAGGCGGCGGGATGCGGCCACGGAGGCGTTGATCTCGTCCTGTGACAGGACAGCAATCTCTCCGCAGGCGACGACGGAGGCGGGAACAGCCGCGAGAACGGCACGTCGGGTCATGACGGGCATTGAGGGGCTCCTTGCTCTGCCTGTGTCCCGGTCTCTCGCCGGGTCAATCCAGTATACGCGATCGTGGCGCAATGGTCACGCCACCAGAGCGGACCCGCGCCCGGCGTCGTTCTGTCGGCTTGCAAAGCAGTGCGGGGCTGCGTTTTCTCGGCTCTATGACGCCTCGCGCCGCCAGCCCGCATCACGCTGCCTGCCCTGGCAGAGATGGCTCCGCTCTGGCGCCACGGAGGCGGTTCGCGCTCAACGCTGCCGCCTAAAATGACGACGCGTCTTGCGGTTGTGTCGACCAGCCCGTTCACGGACCGGATTCTGAGATGCCTGGCGTCGGATCCGGAGGGGCCGGAGGTGGCGTTTCACGTCGGGAGACGACACTCCGACATCATGACGGCCTCTCTGTCGCGGTTGCAACCGATCGGCGCCCGCGCGGGAACCCTCACGGACGAGCCCTATTTTGCCGGGGCGGCGATGGTCTCGCCGCAGGGCCATCACCAGGACCTGTGGACGTTCGTTCAACAGTTCCTCCGTCGGGACCCGGCCTTTGCCAACAATCCTCACAGGCTCGCCAACGCGTTGGACTATGCCGACTATTTTCACATCCTGAGCGATATGATGGCCCGCGAGTTGCGGTCTCGGAACGTGGACACAGTCCTCTTCTTCAACATTCCACATCTTGCATATGACACCGTCCTCTACCAACAGGCACGCGCGCTCGGCCTTCGGACGCTCATCCTGACGCAGTCTCTTTTTCAAGCGCGGTTCATGTCGCTCCGCCGGATAGAGGATCTGGGCCGTTTGCCCCCGTGCGCTGATGTCTCCTCCCCCGCGCTTGGCATATCGGGCGAGGAGGCGTTGGATCTCTTCTACATGCCGGACACGCAGACGGAGGCGCTCGGGGCGGCGTTGAATGCCAAGGACTGGCTCAACCTCTTGGCCTACATCTTTTTGAAGGAGCCCGGGCTCCTTCGCCGTCCGGCGCGGGTGGGCGCGCTGGCCCGACGCATGACAGAGCTGAAATGTCGTTTCCCAAGCTGGCGCGACCCCTTCGCGCGGTTTTTTCATGTCAGTCAGTTCGACTACTTCGAGACCCTTGCCGAGTTTGAGCCCGTGGAGGCGGACGTCACGCGACCCTATGTCTATGCCCCGCTGCAAATGCAGCCCGAGATGACCACATCGGCCCTCGGCGGGCGATACCACGATCAGGTCCTGGCGCTCGAGGCGTTGTCGAAGATCCTGCCGCCTGACGTTGCGATCTATGTCAAAGAGAACCCGAAGCAGGGTGCGTTCATGCGTGGCCCGCTGATGTGGCACAGGCTGCGTCGGATCCGCAATCTCACGGTCCTGCCGTCCGGGGCGGACACGAATGAGTTGATCAAGAACGCTCTCTGTGTTGCGACGGTCACGGGAACGGCGGGATGGGAGGCCATTCGCAGGGGCGTGCCGGCCGTTGTTTTCGGTCAAGCCTGGTATGGCGACTTTCCGGGCGTCACGCGCTACAGGGAAGATGTGGCCTTTGACGAGATCGTGGCGCCCTTCGACCACAGCCGGTTGGAGGCCGTGGCCGGCTACTTTGTCTCACGTCTCCACCTCGGTGTCGTCGACCGGCACTATGCGCGGTGTGCGCCCACCGCCGGGGCTGGCACCGAGCCGACCCACGCAAGTTCGGCGATTCGCGACCTCCTCCTTGGCCGCATCGAACCGACCTTTCCCGGTTAGCTCAGATGCTCCGCCACGCGCGGTGCGAAATAGGTGAGGATGCCGTCACAGCCCGCGCGTTTGAAGGCCATCAGGCTTTCGAGCATTGCGGCATCGCCGTCGATCCAGCCCTGTTGGGCGGCGCCCGCGATCATCGCGTACTCGCCCGACACTTGGTAGGCGTAGATCGGAGCGCCGAACGTCTCCTTCGCGCGGCGGCAAATGTCGAGATACGGCAAGCCAGGTTTCACCATCACCATATCCGCCCCCTCTTCGAGATCGCGCGCGATCTCATAGAGCGCCTCATCGCTGTTGGCGGGGTTCATCTGGTAGGTCTTCTTGTCGCCCTTAAGAGCCCCCGTCGCGCCGACCGCGTCGCGGAACGGCCCATAGAAGGCGGAGGCGTATTTGGCGGCGTAGCTCATAATCGCGACATGCTGGTGGCCCTCCCGCTCCAACGCGGCGCGGAGCCTCGAGATGCGCCCGTCCATCATGTCGGACGGGCCCAGGATGTCGCACCCCGCCTCGGCCTGCGCGAGGGCCTGCTTCTGAAGCCCCTCGAGGCTCTCGTCATTCAGGATCTCTCCGTCCCGGACAAAGCCGTCATGCCCGTCCGAATTGTAGGGGTCGAGCGCAACATCGAGCATCACGCCGAGCCCCGGGCAGGCGGCCTTGATGGCCCGCGTCGCCCGGTTGACGAGGTTCTCGGGGTTCCATGCCTCCTCTGCGCCGGGGGATTTTTTGGCCACGTCGGTGTAGGGAAAAAGAGCGATGCAGGGGAGGCCAAGCCCTTCCGCCCGTCGCGCCGCCTCCGTCGCGCGGTCGACGGACAGCCGATCGACACCGGGCATTGACGGAATCGGCTCCACCACATCCTCGCCGTCGCGGACAAAAATGGGCCAAATCAGATCGGCTCGGCTGAGATGCGTCTCTGCGACCAGATCGCGGATCCAGGCCGCCCGGCGGAGGCGGCGGGGACGGGCGGTGGGGAAGGGGGCGAAGCGCGGTGTCATGGGCCTTGTCTGCATCTTTCAGCGCAGCGTCGCATGCCGACGCGCGGCATCTCAACCAGAAACCCGAGAGGGCGTTGATTTCGTGGCAAGAGACTGGATATCTCCACCAATCACAGACGGAGGAGTGCGTTGGAGGATCTGCGTCGTTTGATGGACCTCGACAGCATTTGGACGCTGTGGTTCTGGATCATGCATATCATGGCTTGGTCGCTGACCAGCCACTTCACGCTCGGTGTGCCCTATGACGTGGTGGTTCAGGCCAATCGAGAGCGCGATGAGGACGGGCCGTGGACCCAGCATTGCGAGGCGATGATCCGGGCGAGCGTCTTCCGTTTGGTCACTGTTTTCGATCAGCTCGGCCCGGCGATCGTGGGCATCTGGGCCTTCATGCTCGGGTCGATCTCAAGCTTTGCAATCCTTTACGATCACGAGTTTTCCGTGGCGCTTCTGACCCTTTTCGTGCCGCTCACCCTCGTCTATAGCGTCACCGTGATGCGGGCGCGGGCCATCGCGCGGAACGGTTTGACAGGTCAGCCGCTGCGCAATGCCGTGCGCAGTCTGCGGATCTGGAACCAATTTTGCGGCATGCTCGGCCTGATCCTTGCGGCCGCTGCGGCGATCTGGACCGTCATAAGCTCGATCACGCCGTTGGACAGCTGACCCCGCCCGCCGGGCCGTAGGAGGGCAGATGACAAAGATCAGCCGTGAGCCGCGCCATCTGCGCGTCGGCGGCGCGCCCGAGGGGTTCGAGGCGCGCCTTCTTGTCGACCTCGTCGGAGAGACCGGCGGGCCTGTCATCCATGTCGCCCGCGACGATGCCCGCATGGCTGCGGTTGCGACGAACCTCGCCTTTTGGGGGGCAGACCTCCCGATTCTGGAGCTGCCGGCCTGGGATTGTCTGCCCTATGACCGGGTGTCGCCGGCCGCAGAGATTGCGGCGCGTCGGATGGCGACCCTCGCGACGCTCGCGGAAGGGGTCGAGCGTCCGTCGATCCTCCTCACAACGCTCAACGC
>JBCCWM010000314.1:0-5643 GCA_039193505.1 Pseudomonadota bacterium
ATGCTGGCGCAGTCGACCCAGTGCACACCAGGTCAGGCCGGCAGCACGCCCACCGTGATGGAGGACATGCTGCGCGTCTTCCCGCCCCATGCACTCGAGGACGGGGACGTCCTGATATGCAATGACCCCTGGATCGGGGCTGGGCACGCGCCGGATGTCTTCATCGCAACTCCGGTGTTTCATCGCGGGCGGCTGGTGGGCTTCACCTGCACATGCGCGCACCATGTCGATATGGGTGGGCGGCTTGGCGGCACCGATGCACGAGAGGTGTTTGAGGAGGGCATCATCGTGCCCGTCTCCAAGCTGATCCGGGCCGGCGAACCGAACGACGAGTTGATGCGCCTGATCCGCCGGAACGTCCGCACTCCGGACAAGGTTGTTGGCGATCTTCGGGCGCAGATCGCGGCAAACCATGTCGGCGCAGAGGGCCTGCGCCGGATGATCGACGAGTTTGACCTCGACGGTCTCGACGATCTGGCAGAGGCGGTCTCCGCCCGATCCGAGGCGGGCCTTCGCGCGGCCATCGCAATCCTGCCCGAAGGTCAGGTCACGCACGCCGTGACGCACGAGATCACCGGCAATGACGGCGCACCGATTGAGCTCCGGCTCGCGCTTCAGCTTGAAGGCGGCACGGCGCGGCTGGACTTTGACGGCACGTCGCCCCAGGTCGCAAAACCGATCAACGCGGTCCTCAACATCACCCGTGCGTATGCCGTCTTTCCGTTCATCGCGACGCTCTGCCCGGATCTACCGATGAACGCCGGGGCGTTTCGACCAGTCAGGCTCCGCGTGCCCGAAGGCACGGTTCTCAACCCGACCTTTCCGGCGGCCGGGATGTATCGAAGCCTGCTGTCCTACTTCACAGTCGAAGTGATCATGGGCGCGCTCCACAAGATTGCACCTCAGAAAGTGATGGCACCGTCGGGCACATATCCGCTCTGGATCCAGAAATTCGCCGGCATCGGTGCGGATGGGCGCGAGTTTGTGACCCATTTCAATGCGCAAGGCGGCCAGGGGGCCTTTGCCGACCGCGATGGCGTGACCGCCGTCGTCTTTCCCGGCAACATCGCAAGCACGTCCGTGGAGCTCTTTGAGCACGAGGCGCCGATGGTGGTGCGCCGCCGGGCCTTGATCCCCGACAGCGGCGGGCCGGGTCAGTTCCGAGGCGGCCTTGGACAGGAGACCGTCATCGAAAGCCGCGCGCGCCAGCCTGTTCGAACGGCCCTCTCCGGCGGGCGGCTCCATGTGCCGGCGCCAGGGTTAGACGGCGGTGGGGCCGGCCGCGTCGGGGCGATCTCGGTCAACGATGGCGCGCCCTTTGAGCGGCCGGGGCGCGCCGACCTCTCTGAGGGCGACACGGCTCGGCTGTGCCAACCCGGTGGCGGAGGTTTTGGCGCAGCGGACCAGCGCGATGCCGAGCACGTGCTTGCGGACGTTCGCGAGGGCTATGTCAGCATCGAGAGTGCGCTCAGCGACTACAAAGTGGCCATCGATCCCAAGAGCCTGGAGATCGATCGCGCCGAGACAGCGCGCCTCCGCGGGCAATGTGCCTCAGCTATGGCGCGTGCTGGCGGCGCAGCGCCCCCTCGATGAGGGCGGTCGCGTCGCGAAAGGCCGCCGTCACACGGTTTCGGGCCCGCACGGCCTGGGTCAGGCCAAACCCAAGCCGATCTGACGAGAAGCCTGGCAGGTCTTTGCAGATGTCGAGCACCGGCAGCGGCGGACAGGTCACTGCCGGGTCATGTCTGAAACGGGGGGCACGCGTGTAGTCCAGGGGCACCAAGACGCGGGCGAGCCGCATGATCACTTCGTTCGCCCCCTCGACGGAGATCTCTTGATCGGCCTTGGCGGCCTCGAGACGCCCAAGGGCCGCGTCCAACTCCTCAAGCGCCGCCGTCGCAGGCGACAGGTCGATGGCTGCGCCCGAGGCCGCCTGATAGTCGCTGAGCGTCTCCGCGAACTCCCTGACGGCGCCGCGCCACTCAACGGGCAGATGCTCGGACATCAACAAACGGAGGACCGACAGCATGTAGATGCGAATGTCGGTGAGGAGGATGTCACGATCCGCGATCTCGAGCGTGTCATTCTCAGTGTGCCAGGCGATGTTCCCACCGCATCCGGACACCGCGTAATACCCATTCTCGGCACGAACCTCGTCGGGCATCGTCGACGACAACATGTAAAAGCTCGACAGCCCGATGTTGTTGAACGAGTAATCGCCGGCTTGGTTGGGCCTCTTGAAAACTGGCGTCTGCCCCGCAACGTCTTCGATGACAGATGTGACCAACGGCTTCATCTCCGCCATGCACGTCGTCTGGTGGTAGCTTGTCGCCCAGCGGCATCCCGGCGAGTCGCAATTGATCTGTGCGACACAGTTCAGGTCGAGGTCGGAGGCGAAGGTGTCGGCAAACCAGGTCGAGCCTGCATACCGCCCGGTCGAGTGCCCCGGCCACCACGCGATCCGGACGGAGCGCCGGAGGTCCGACCTGTTGGCCCATAGCACCCGCGCGATCTCAAGGAGCGTGGCGTCGCCGGTCGCATTGTCGCCAACGCCGACATCCCACGAATCGTAATGCCCGTGGAGAAGGACGAAGGCATCCGAGGCTCCGGGGATCTCCGTCACCGGCACCGCCTGCTCGAACCACCCTTCCAGCAGCTCCGTCCGGATCGTGGCCGAGCCGCCCGCCCCCGCTCTGGCAGTCAGGGCGCTGCCGGTCTCCGCATTGACGGCCACCACCGGGATCTTCGGCTTCCGCGGCAGATCATCGAGATCCGGCGTGCCCCAAATGGTGGTGCATGTGCCCCAATGAATGTCCACACCGGGGTTGATCGCGATCAGCCCGACCGCGCCATGCTCTTCCGCAATCGCTGTGAGGGCCGGGTTGCCGAAGCCCTCGGTCACCAGAATCTTGCCCTGCAACCGCTCTCCCAGCTCGGCGCCCTCAGGCCCGAAAAAGGCCGTGGCGCTTTTGGTGTAGGACCGCAGGCTGCTTTTCTGGGAGGGCAAATAGACCAGGTCCCCCGTCACCCCGTCCGGCACGCTCAGCGATGAGGAGGGCGGCTTCGCCCGGTGGGTCGCATCGTCGATGCTGACGGAGGCGTCGATCGGCACGCTCAGCCACAGGTTCGGCCGGTGGACCGTCACGGGAACGCCCAGGCCGCGCAGCCGTTCGGCGATTAGCGCGCCCGCCGCGTTCACATCCTCTGGCCGCCAGCGCGGCATCCCGGCGAATGTCTCGACCAGATCCCATGCCGCGGATGTGTCCACCTGCTCAAGAATGCCGCGCTCCGTCGCATTGAGCATGCCGTTCCTCCGCCGAAGTCTCACAAATGGGTTTACCCTAGGCTCTCCAAAATGCACTGTAAATAAAACAGGGTTTCGACAGGCGAAAAATAGGGAGCTGCGGGCCGCCCGGTCCGCGCCTCCCAGGGGACGAGGCAACATGGAGGTACGACATGTCACTTAACTCAATCGCGTCGGTCCGCTCGGTTGTGGCGACGGGCTTGGTGGCGACCACTCTGACAACGAGCGCCACATCGCTCTGGGCCGATGCCGGCGATCCGATCCGCTCTCTCACGCTGATCAGCCGCGCTCAAGCGGCGAACCCACAGCAGTTCCAGGCCGCCGAGCTGATCGCCCAAGCGTGGCGCGAACTGGGCCTCGACGTCACCGTTCAGGGCCTGCCCCGGCCGCAACAATCCGATGCGGTCTGGTACAACCGGGACACCTGGGACCTCACCATGTGGCAGATGGTTGGCCGTCCGGAGCGCTCCGACCCCGACGAGTTCGTCTACAACCTCTTCCACTCGTCGACCGCACCGAAGGGCTACAACTTTGTCGGCTACGTGAACCCCGAATACGACAGGATCGCGGAAGAGCAGCGCCTGATCACCGATAAGGAGGCGCGGAAAGTCCTCATCGATGCGGCCCAGGACATCATCGACCGCGATCAGGTCTATGCGTTCCTTGTGCACCCGCTGAAGACGTATGCCCTCGACAAGACGGTGTGGGACGCGGGCTCGATGGTCGAGCAGCCCGGCCTCGGCATCAAGAACTTCTGGACCTTCGTCAACGCCGCTCCGGTCGGCGATCAGACCGACATGGTGCTGAACTCATCCGACGAGCTGAACGCGATCAACCCGTTCTACATCTCGGGCGCGACCGACAGCTGGATCACAGAGCTGATCTGGGACCGGATGATGCGGATCGGGCCGGATGGGCTGCCCCAGCCCTGGGCCGCCGAGACCGTGCAGTGGTCCGATGACGGTCTCAGCGTCACCCTCACCCTCCGCGAGGGGATGATGTGGCATGACGGCACGCCGGTGACGGCAGAGGACGTGGTCTTCTCCTTCACCGCGCCGGTGGACTTCGCGCCGATGTACAAGCCCTTTGTCGATGGCATCGAAGAGATCAATGTGGTCGACGACAAGACCGTCGTCATGACGCTGACCACCGGCAACGCGGCCTTCGAAACCTCGACCCTCTCGAAGATCAACCTTGCACCGAAGCACATCTGGGAGCCGCTTCTGGCCGGTCTCGGCGAGGGCGAGAACGCGGAATCGGTGCTCGAAGAGACGCGCATCGGCTCGGGGCCGTTCAAGTTCAATCGCTGGGTCACCCAGCAGGAGGTTGTGCTCGACGCCAACGCGGATCACTGGTCGGCGCCGAAGATGGACCGCTGGATCCTGCGGGTCGTCCTCAACGTCGAGGCCGCGCTCGGCATGCTGCGCTCGAGCGAGGTGAACTTCATGTCGGACTACACCGGCGATCCGGACCTCCTGATCGAAGCCGCAGAGGCGGATGGCGATCTCGAGGTGATCGACTCGGTCGACATCGGGTTCCAGTATGTGGCCTTCAATCTCCGCCGCCCGCCCTTTGACGACGTGAACTTCCGGCGCGCACTTTCGGCCGCGATCAACCGTGAGCTGATCCGGAAGGCGGCCTGGAACGGCTATGCGGTCAACGCCAACAGTCATGTCTCGCCGGCGCTTGTCTTCTGGCACAAAGACGGGATTGCTGAGGGGCTCGAGACCGGCATGGACCTCGCCAAATCGATCCTCGACGAAGCGGGATACGAGGTCGTCGGCGGGCGTCTGCACTATCCGGCAGGCCAGAGCGAGTCCTTGGCGGAGTGAGCGTGAGCTAAAGGCGCCCGGCATGGGATATGTTCTGAAACGGTTCGTGCAGATGCTCTTCGTCCTTTGGGCGGTGGCGACGATCCTCTTCTTCATGTTCCGAACCATGCCGGGCACGCCGCTTGCAGCCTTCATCGACAGCACCATCACGGAGGAGCAGCAGGAGGCGCTGATCGCCCAGTTCGGATTGGACAAGTCCCTGGGCGAGCAGTACCTCCTCTTTCTCTGGAACCTGCTCCAGGGCGACTTGGGGCAGTCCTTCTTCTTCAAAAAACCGGTGGTGGAGGTCGTTTGGGAGGTCTTTCCGAACTCCGTCATCCTGACGCTCACCTCCCTCATCGTGGCCTATCTCTTCGGGATTGTGGCCGGCGCCTATCTCGCCTGGAAGCGGGGGAGCTGGGTCGAGGGCATGGGGATCCCGCTCGTGTTGACGACCCGCGCAGCGCCCGAGTTCTGGCTCGGTATGGTGTTGCTGGCGTTTTTCAGTTTCTACCTCGGCTGGTTCCC
>JBCCWM010000315.1:0-5608 GCA_039193505.1 Pseudomonadota bacterium
CGCGATCCGGACCGAAGCGCTCGACGCGATGGATGTCGCGGCGACGGTCGCGCTCATCCGCGAGACCGGGGCGGAGATCCTCGTGAACCTCGCACTGCCCTATCAGGACCTCAAGCTCATGGACGCCTGCCTCGAGGCCGGGATCCACTATCTCGACACGGCCAACTACGAGCCCGAGGACGAGGCGAAGTTCGAGTATCACTGGCAGTGGGCCTACCGCGATAGGTTCCGAGCCGCCGGGCTGACGGCCATCCTCGGCAGCGGGTTTGATCCGGGCGTCACCAGCGTTTTTGCGACATGGCTGAAAAAGCACCGTCTCAAGACCATCCGCCAGATCGACATCCTCGATGCGAATGGCGGCGACAACGGCCAGGCCTTTGCCACGAACTTCAACCCCGAAATCAACCTCCGCGAGGTTCTGGCGGAGGTCCGGCACTGGGAAGATGGCGCCTGGGTGACCTCGAAGCCGATGACCACCAAGGTGGAGTTCGACTTTCCGGGCATCGGCCCCAAGAACATGTATCTCATGTATCACGAGGAGCTCGAGAGCCTCGCCGCCTATTTCCCCGAGATCAAACGGGCGCGGTTCTGGATGACCTTCGGGGATGAGTACATCAAGCACGCAACCGTCCTGCAGAATGTCGGCATGACCCGGATAGATCCGGTGGTCCATGAGGGCGTCGAGATCATCCCGATCCAGTTTCTGAAGACGCTTTTGCCCGATCCGGGCGATCTCGGCGCGCTCACCATGGGCAAGGCATGCATCGGTGACATCGCGACCGGCGAGGCGCTGGACGGGTCCGGCGAGAAGACCTTCTACATCTACAACATCTGCGACCACGAGGAGTGTTACCGCGAGGTGGGCTCTCAGGCCGTCAGCTACACAACAGGCGTGCCGGCCATGATCGGCGCGGCGATGGTCCTCAAGGGGATCTGGCGGCAGCCCGGCGTCTGGAACATGGAAGAGCTCGACCCCGACGCGTTCATGGACATGTTGATGACCCAGGGTCTCCCCTGGCAGGTTCATGAGCTCGCGGCGCCGGTGGCGTTTTGAACATGATGCAGACCCAGGCGGGGGAGGCCGGCGCCTTCGCGCGCTTTGACCTCTCGCGCGTGCCGAGCCCATGCTTTGTGGTCGACGAAGTCGCGATTGAGCGCAACCTTCGGGTTCTTGCGGGCGTTGCGGAGGCCTCCGGCGCGAAAGTTCTGCTGGCGCTGAAGGCGTTTTCGATGTTCGCGCTCGCGCCGCAGGTCCGGCGCCACCTGGCGGGGACCTGTGCTTCGGGCCTTTACGAAGCGCGACTGGCGCGGGAGGAGTTCGGGGGCCGCGTCTCGACCTATTCGGCGGGCTACAAGGCGGTCGAGATCGACGAGATCGCGCACCGCTCCGACCATGTGATCTTCAACTCAGCCGTTCAGATGGAACGCTTTGCGCACGCCGTGCGGGCCCGAGGGGCGGAGATCGGGCTGCGGCTCAACCCCGAGCACTCAACGGGCGAGGTCCCGAAATACGATCCTGCCGCGCCCTGCTCCCGGCTCGGGCTGCCGATCAGCCAGCTCGATGACGCGATGATGCGCGGGGTCGATGGCCTCCACATGCACACGCTCTGCGAGCAGGGCTTCGAGCCCCTCGCCGAAACATGGGCCGCCGTGGCGCCGCACCTGGCGCCCTATCTCGACGGCCTCAAATGGCTGAACCTCGGTGGCGGGCACCACATCACCCGTGCGGATTACGACCGGGCCGGGCTGGTTGCGTTTCTGAAGGATCTAGCCCGTCCAGGACTTGAGATCTTTCTCGAGCCCGGAGAGGCGGTGGCGCTCGATGCCGGGATCCTGGTGGGCGAGGTTCTGGATCTGCCGGTGAATGGCATGCCGCTCGCGATCACGGATGTCTCAGCGACCTGCCACATGCCCGACGTGATCGAGGCCCCCTACCGGCCCGCGCTCCTCGGCGAGGTCTCGGACGGGACGACCTACCGGCTCGGCGGTCCCTCCTGCCTCGCGGGCGATGTGATCGGGGACTACAGCTTTCGCGCGCCGCTCGACGTGGGGCAGCGGATCGCGTTCCTCGACCAGGCCCATTACTCGATGGTCAAGACCAACACGTTCAACGGTGTCCCGCTGCCCGCGCTCGCGATCTGGAACAGCCAGACCGATGCGCTGCGGATCGTGCGGCGTTTCGACTACAGCGACTTCAAGGGTCGCCTGTCGTGACGCCGTTCCTGGCGAGCGAACTTGCGCCCGCCGAGATGGGGCAGGGCGCGCGGTTTCGCGTGATCCCGGTGCCGCTGGAGCGGACGGTCTCCTACGGCGCAGGCACGGCAGCCGGGCCCGCGGCCATTTTGGAGGCGAGCCAGGAGCTTGAGCGCGAGGTCAGGGCCCGCACGCCCGCCGCGAACGGCATCCAAACCGAAGCACCGCTCAACTGCGATGGCCCCTTGCCGGCGATCATGGCCCGTCTTGCCGACCGGACGGAGGCCGCGGTGACTGCAGGTGCCGTGCCGGTCGTCCTCGGCGGGGAGCATTCGCTCACCTTCGGCGCCGTGATGGGCGTTCAACGCGCCCTCGGCAGGCCCGTCGGCATCGTCCAGGTCGATGCGCATGCAGACCTCCGCGTCGCGTATCAGGGAGAGGTCCACTCCCACGCCTCGGTCATGCACCTCCTGACGGAGGCGGGGCATCGGCTGGCGCAGTTCGGCATTCGCGCCTGGTCAGGCGAGGAGAAGGCGACCGCCCGCGCCCGGGACGTCTTCGTCCAGGAGGCGGAGGATCTGGTGGCCGGGCATCACTTCGCCGTCGATCTGCCAATTGGCTTTCCCGAGGACGTCTATGTCAGCTTCGACGTCGATGGCCTCGATCCGTCGATCATGCCCGCGACCGGGACGCCGGTTCCCGGTGGCCTCGCCTATTATCAAGCGCTGCACCTGGTCGAGCATGCCCTGATCGGGCGGCGCTGCGTTGGTTTTGACGTCGTTGAACTCGCGCCGAACGGGACGCCCGCCTGGGACTTCACCGCTGCCCAGATCGTCTACCGGCTGATGGCGGCCTGTCTCACGCATTGACGCGCGCGCGCACTAGCCGCGGGTCGGTGAGATCGCGCAGCCCGTCGCCGAGCAGCCCAAAGCCGAGAACGGCGAGGAAGATGCAGAGCCCCGGCAGGATCGCGAGATCCGGGGCAAGGAACATCAGCGTCTGCGCCTCGCTCAACATCCGGCCCCAGGAGGGTGTCGGCGGCTGTGCTCCGAGACCAAGGTAGGAGAGCGCCGCCTCCGCAAGGATTGCCACGGCAAACTCGATCGTCGCTTGGACAATCAGCAGCGGTGCGATGTTGGGGAGAATGTGGCGCCACGTGATCTCGGCGCCGCTGAGGCCGAGCGCGCGGGCAGCGGTGACGAAGTCCCGCGCCCAGATCTGATTGGCCGCGCCTCGGGTCACGCGCGCGAAGACCGGCACGTTGATGAAGGCGATGGCGAGGATCGTGTTGCCGAGCGAGGGGCCGAAGGCGGTCGAGAGCATCACGGCAAGGAGGATCGCGGGGAAGGCGAACCCGAGATCGCAGGCCCGCATCACCAGCGCCTCGGCCCACCCGCCGAGGGCGGAGGCCACCAGACCGAGCGCCACGCCGATCAGCCCACCTGCCGCAACTGCAAGAAACGCGACGACCAGCGTGTTGACGGAGGCCGCCATCAAGCGGCTCAGCATGTCACGGCCCAGTTGGTCGGTGCCGAGCGGGTGGTCTGCAGAGGGATCCCGGAATCTCAAGGCCACATCGATGGCGGCCGGGTCATGCGGGGTCCAAACCAGCGACAGGAGGCCCGTGACGCCCAAAAGCCCGACAAGGAGCGCGCCCAGGGCGAGGCCTATGGGCAGCCCCCTCACTCGAGACGGTCCTCTAGCCGGGGATCAATGATGACGTAGGCGACGTCGACGAGGAAATTTGCCGTGACCACCACGGTTGCGAAGAAGAGGACCAGCCCTTGGACGACGAAGAGGTCCCGGTTGGCAATCGATTGGAAGATCAGGCGGCCGAGGCCCGGCAAGTAGAACACGTTCTCGATCACGATGGTGCCGGTGACGACGCTGCCGACCTGGAGCCCGACGATCGTGATCACCGGGATCAGCGCGTTGGGCAGCACATGGGCGCGGAGCACGCGGCCATGGCTCAGGCCCTTGGCCCGTGCGGTCCGAATGTAGTCCTGTCCCATGACCTCCAGCGCGGAGGAGCGGGTGACGCGGGCGAGCACTGCCGATTGAACAAGCGCGAGGGCCGTCGCGGGCAGGATCAGGGATTGGAGCGCGAGCCCCGGTTCGTCCCAGCCCGGAAAGCCGCCCGGCGGCAGCCAGCGGAGCCAGACGGCGAAGACGAGGACGAGCAGGATCGAAAGCCAGAAGGCCGGGATCGCGATGCCGATCTGGCTGAAGAGCATGATCAGCCAGTCCCCGCTCCGCCCATGCCGGGCGGCGGCCACGACGCCGAGGAGAATCCCGGCAAGGACTGTAAGGGCCATCCCGAGCACGGCGAGTGAGAGGGTGAGGGGCAACCGCTCGACGATCAGCTCCGCCACGGGCACTCGAAAAAAGTAGCTCTGCCCGAAATCGCCCCGAAAGAGCCCGGTGACCCAGTCGCCGTAGCGCTGCCACGCCGGGCGATCGAGGCCAAACTCGGCGCGCAGCGCCTCGATCGCCTCCTCGCTCGCGTCGATGCCGAGGACCGTTGCTGCCGGATCGCCCGGAAGCACGTTCATCGTGACGAACACGATGACCGAGATCACGAAGAGGTTGGCGACAAGGCCAAGGGAGCGTCGGAGGAGAAAGACCCTCATGCGGTGGCCCGGGCAGGGGCCATCACTTCATGCGCACATCGGCCAGCGGCTGGTAGAGAACCGGCGAATTCGCCCAGAACCCGGTTATCCCCGTTTTGTAGACGCCGAGCCGCGGCAGCTGGAACAAGAAGCCATGGATCGCCTTCTCGGCCAGGTAGCGCTGGGCGTCTTGGAGGAGGGCGTTGCGCGCCTCCGGGTCCGCCTCAGTCCGGATCTCCTCCCACAGCGCATCGAATGCGTCGGACTGGAAGCCATAGTAGTAGTCTTCGCCGCGCGCAAAGTTCCCAAGGTCGTTGGGCGAGGTGTGGGCGATCACGGTCATGTCGTAGTTGCCGTTGCGAAAGACCTCGTCGATCCAAAACCCCCACTCGACGCTCTCGATCGCCACGTTGAGCCCTGCAGCGCCGAGCTGCGCTTGAATGATCTCGCCCGAGCGGGTCGCGTACGGGAAGGGCGGCAGTCGCAGCGTCACCTCGGTCCCGCTGACCTCGGCGGCTTCGAAGAGCTCCGTTGCGCGCGCGGTATCGTGCGGATACGTGCCCGTCAGGTCGATATGCGCGGGCCCGTGCGGGGGGTAAAAGCTGCCGATTGGCTTGGCGCGGCCGTACATTGCGCCGGCGATGATCTCGTCCCGGTCGATGGCATGGGCAATGCCCTGGCGCACCTCGAGCGTGTCGAAGGGCGCGCGCGAGTTGTTGAGGGCGAGGATCACTTCGCCTTCGGAGGAGCCGAGGACGACGTCGAAACGCGGGTCGAGGTCGAACTGGTCGACGAGCTCGGGCGCA
>JBCCWM010000316.1:0-5582 GCA_039193505.1 Pseudomonadota bacterium
CTAAGACGAAGTTGGCAGTCTCATAGGACCTCCGGTGCCGCGCGATCTCTTCGCCGCCGGAGACGATGACCCCCTCCTCGACGTATCCCTCCACGATCATCTCGCGGTGCGCGTAGGCGACAGGGACCGAGTGGTCGTTGTTCGGATACCGGACCAGCGCCTGGCTCGACACTCGGCCCGGGCGCTGGTCGCAGGCTTCGAAGGCGGAGGCCGGCAAGTCCATGAAGGCCGCCCGGTCTGTCCGCAGGCGCTTCGCGATCGTGCCGCACTCACCGCGTGCTGGCGAGCCCCACAGCGCTCCTGGTGCATGGCGTTCAGCTCGTCGATGTCGCGGGCATGCGGGATCGGCACCATGAAGCTCCGCCGGGTGAAGCCGACTATGCCCTCGACCGCGCCGTTCGCCATCGGGCTTGAACCGATGGCACCTACGATGGCTCACTGGTTGCCCTTCGATGGCCGGCCATGGCGATGCTCGAAAACACAATGGCATTGCAGCGCCGCGAAGAGGTGGCTGCGCTTGCAGGTCGCGTCGCCTAGTGGACTGACTCCAACGCTTGGAACCCTCTTGTCCGTGCCGCGATGATGGCGTCCGGGTTGGCGCGCCAGACGAAAGGTCTTGGGCTGTCGTTGTGCTCGGCGACGAAGCGGTTGATGGCGGCCTGGAGCTCGGCGACGGAACGGACCACGCCGTGCTTCAGGCGTCGTCGGGTGAGCTTGGCGAAGAAGCCCTCGACGGCGTTGAGCCAGGACCTGGACGCGGGTGTGAAGTGGAACCTCCAGCGCGGATGGCGTGCGAGCCGGGCGCGGAGCTTCGCGCGCGTGCGGGCGGCGGAGTTGTCGAGGATGACGTGCGCGACCTTGCCGGCCGGGATCTCGCGCTCGAGCGCGTTGAGAAAGCGGATGAACTCCTGGTGCCCCCTCTCGCGGTTTGCATGCAAACCGCGAGAGGGCAAAGGGTGGCGGGCCATGTTCCGACCGACGACCTCGCCCGTCAGGAGGTTCAGGGCGGCGAAGAGGGTGGTCGTGCCGTGGCGCTTGTCGTCGTGGGTCATGGTCGCGCTGCGGCCCTTCTTGAGCGGCAGGCCGGGCTGGGTGCGGTCGAGCGCCTGGATCTGGGACGTCTCATCGACACTGAGCACGAGGGCGTGGGCCGGTGGCGCCGCATAGAGCCCGACGATGGCGTGCAGCTTCTCGGCGAAGGCGTTCGCAAGCTCACCGTTGGAGAGCTTGAAGCGGCGTCAGCGATGCGGCGCGAGGCCGTGCGCCTTCCAGATCCCCTGCACGGTCGAGACAGCGAGACCGACGGCCTTGGCCATCGCCCGCGCGGTCCAATGGGTGGCCTCATGTGGTGGCGGCTTCAGCGTCATCTCGACGACCCGTCCGGCGTGCTCGTGCGGAACCGGCGGCTTGCCCGGGGGCCGGGTCTTGTCGCGCAGCAGGCCATCGACGCCCTCTGCCATGAACCGCTCCTGCCAGCGCCAGACCGTCGTCTTCGCCGTGCCGGTCGCGGCCATGATGGCGTTCGTGCCGGCGCCGTCCGCGCTCAGCAGCACGATCCGGGCACGCCAGACATGCGTCTGCGGCGAGTTGCGACTGGCGGCGATGGACTCGAGACGACGCCGATCGGCGCCCCCGAGCGTGATGGATATTCCCGTGCGCATGCCGCAGACTCGCATGAGGCACACTGAAACGGACTCCCCAGCAAGGACTCATCCGTCTCAGCCAAACCACTAGGATCTGAGCGACCGCGAGCCTGGTGTTGTCGTACAGGATCGACAGCGGCACACCGCCGAAGAACGCGAAGGCCTCGACATGCCCGTCGCAGAACGCCTCGGCAGTCTCGCCATGGTAGGCCTTCACGAAAACCGCATCACTCTGCGGAAGATCCATCACGAAGAACCGGACCTTCTGCTCGACGCCGCTGAGCACGACCGTGGCTTCGCCAAAGTCGGCCTGGGCGTGCCCTGGTGGGAGGGCCAGCGGCACGAACACCTCCTTGCGCACCTGCCGCCCCGGCACGCACGAAATCCCGGACCGTCGAACAGCCGCCGTCGAACCCGCGCTCCTCGCGCAGCCGTTCGAAGATCCGCCGCGCCGTGTGGCGCTGCTTGGCCGGCGTCTTTTCGTCGTCGTCGTGTATCTGCTCGATGAAGGCCCCGTGATCTGCCGCCTTCGGGCGGCGCCGGGCTCGCGATCATCTTTACAACCGTACCCCGGTAAATCCCGAAGCGCCGTGCCGCCGCCCAGTGGCTCAGCCCCTCAAACATCACCGCGCGGCGGACAAGCCCGTACAATTCCACGCCGTACATCCTCCTGCCTCCGAACCTTTTGATCCGAAGGCTAGCAGCGGCGGGGTTCTACGCCGCCCTCCCGGGCCGATCCCGGGCATCAACGCGGCCGATTATTGCGCCGCCCTTCTCGCGCCGTCGCTGACGGCCCTAAGCGGCCACTCGACCAGCACGACAAGCGCTGCGGCGCATCGATCCCGAAAATTGCTGCAAGCGAAAAACTGCGTACTCAATCAACTGGAACTCCGCGGACCCAGTGAACGTCACCATTCTACAATCAAATGGCCGCTTCACGCTCCTTGTGGCTCGGAAAGCATCCCGAAAGCCAAGCGCCTTGCCCATGCTTAATACTTGGTGGCGGAAACCGACGCACTTAGATGATCCGCAAACGCTCTGACGCGGCGGGGTTGCGCTCTTCCCGGCGGGAACATCATCTGTAGTGGGTTGGGGGATGGTAAATGATCCTCAAGAAGAGAAACCAGTGATCCAGATTGGATATCTTTCGCCACATCCAACTCGGACTTGAGGACGATGCCATATCCGGCCAACGCCCAGGAACGAATGAGCCACCCGTCGTTCACAACCCTGTTTCCACGAACCGTCACCCGGTGACGCTTGGGCCATTTGCCGAATTCCCAGACGTTATCCAAGCCCTCTCCAAAGCGCATCACGAGGCAATTGTGATCTGTGAGATCGTCCGGTGATTTCGGTGTTCCGTGCTTTTCCAAGTACCCAGATGCAGCGCATACGAGACGCTGAAAGGTACCGAGGCTTCGCACCCTCAAAGTTGAGTCTGTCACGTTGCCAAAGCGCACTGCCATATCAAAGCCCTGACCGACCAGATCGACGTACCCGTCCGACAAAGACAATTCGACGGAGACTGCAGGGTTCTCTTCCGAGAATGTCGAAATCGCAGGAGATATAACAGAACGCCCCAGATCAACGGGTGCTGAGATGCGGATCAGTCCGGACAGCGTCTCTGCCCCGTGGCGAATACGTGTGTCGAGGTCAGCAACGTCACTCAGAACGGATTTAGCCCCGTCTACAAGTGTCCGGCCTTCCTCGGTCAAGCTGATGGACCGGGTTGTTCGGTTAAGTAACACCACGCCGTAGTGTGCTTCGAGTGCAGCCAAACGTTCCGACACGGTGGTCGTGGACATACCGGTTTCACGGGCCGCCGCGACGAGGCTGCCCTTCTCGGCAATGATCAGGAACACGCGGAGATTGTCGAGGAGCATTGGCCGTCAAATCCGGATTATGTTTCCGTCAGCATCGTGTTTATCCTGAATAGGCGGCCACGTAAACTCGCATCACGGGAACAAGCAAAGGATGATTCCAATGGCAAAGCTGACCATCGTCGCCAACATCAAAGCAAACCGCGACAAGATCGACCTAGTGAAAGCTGAACTTCTTAAGCTCATCGAGATCACACGGGCGGAAGAAGGCTGCATCAATTACGATCTGCACCAGGATAACGAAAACCCTGCGCACTTCCTGTTCTACGAGAACTGGGAAAGCCGCGAGTTGTGGCAAACGCACATGGGGGCTCCGCACCTGGCCGCGTATATGGAAGCCACCGACGGGGCTATCGAAGCGTTCACGTTGAACGAGATGAGCATCATCGGCTGATCGTCACCTCAAAGGAGCACGCTATCAAAGCTGTTGGATTTCCCGAGCCGGGCCCGCTTGGTCGACCGGATGCGTTGATCGACTTTGAGGCAGATAAGCCGACTGCGACCGGCCACGATCTGTTGGTGAGGGTCGAGGCAATTTCGGTCAACCCTGTGGATATCAAAATCCGGCAGCGGCGCGCTCCACGCGGCAGGACACCTGGGATCTTGGGGTGGGATGCCGCCGGAGAAGTCGTTGGCTTTGGTGAGTCCGTCACCAGTTTTTCGGTCGGGGACAGAGTATACTATGCAGGTACGGTCAACCGGCCCGGCACCAACTCACAATATCATCTCGTAGACGCACACATTGTCTGCAAAGCTCCGGGTTCCAGTTCGACTGACGCGGCGGCGGCGATGCCACTGACGACGCTCACCGCCTACGAGATGCTGTTTGACTGGCTCCCGATTGACAACACAGTGCCGGGCGGAAACAAGAAACCTTTGGTGATCGGCGGCGCAGGTGGCGTGGGGTCCATTACAATCCAACTCGCCCGTGTTCTGTCGGACGTGACCATTATTGCTACCGCGTCCCGGTCAGAAACAAAAGCATGGGTTGAAGAACTCGGGGCGCATCATGTCGTCAGCCATGCAGACCCCGTTGGCCCGCAGATTGAGGCCCTTGGAGTTGGGAGCATCGACTTCGTGTTCTCGACACCCGTTCGCATCAGTACGCTGAGGAAATCGCAGGGATCATGACCCTAGTTGTCATCGCAGTTTTGAGGCTAAGTGACACCGCCGCTTAGAGCGGGTCTCGACCTGACGGAACCGGGGTGAGGCTTCCCCTTTGGGCCTGATCGTGATCCGTCATGGTGGCTGGTGAAGGAGCCCAGCCTCCATGACGAAGCCTCTTTCCCTCGATTTGAGACAGCGGGCGACCGCCGCAATTGATCCAGGCATGAGGTGCCGGGCCGCGGCTGCGCGGTTCGGAATTGCGCCATCTGCGGACGCGAAATGGCCGCGACTGTGGCGGGAGACCGGCTCGGTTGCCCCTCGGGCGCAGGGCAGCGACACCCGAACGGGACGGATCGAAGCGGTCGGTCCCGCGTCTCTGGCGATGGCGGAAGAGATGCCAGACATCACGTTGGTCGAGATCGCCGAGCGTCTGGAGCGGGAGTGTGGCGAACGCTTCGCGCCGCCGACGATCCACCGCGTCTTCCGCCGCCACGGATGGTCGTTCAGTAAGAGTCCGCCCACGGCGAGGCACTGGGACGCCATTGGTCCGAGGCCAATGCCGAGCGGGCAGGATCGCCTGGATGTCGCCGCGTTGTACGAAGCGTGGTTCGAGGCGCAGCAGGATCTGGACCCGCAACGCCTGATCTTCATCGATGAGACGGGCTTGAACACCAAGATAGCGCGCCTGCGCCGCCGCACCCCGTGGGGTGAGCGCCTACGGGCCGGAGTCCCCAACGGCCATTGGCGCACCGCACCTGACAACGCACAGGGTCTTTTGCGCATTTGATGGTGACGACGGCTCTATTCGGGCTGGGAGGGGCGGGGACTGGGAGACGGGGGGAGCCCGAACGGAGGGGCGGGGGATCCGGATGGGGGACGCGCGGATCAGAGATGATCTCGGCGAGGTGGTCCTCGGCAGCGTCGAAGAGGCGTCGAACGCGGTGCTGGATGC
>JBCCWM010000317.1:0-5563 GCA_039193505.1 Pseudomonadota bacterium
CCGCCGACCGGCACATCGATGGCGGCAAACCATTGCGGCGTGTTGCGATAGATCAGCGGCGCCTTGGACCGCCAGGAATGCGGGTAGGAGTGGCGGATCTTGCCGCGTGCCAGAAGCCCGCCGACCTCGACGAGCTTGTCGATCACCGCGGCATTGGCGTCGCCCTCCTTGCCGCTCGGCTTCAGGATCCGCTTGCCCCCGAAAAAGGGAAGATCAGCGCGGAAGCTGCCATCCTCATCGACATTGTAGGTGATCACCTCGCCGAGCATGCCGGCGTCGCGGTAGAGCTCGAACTCCTCCATCCCGTGGGAGGGGGCGCAATGGACAAAGCCCGTCCCCTCCTCATCCGTGACAAAGGGGGCATGGCGGAAGTCGCGGGGGGCGTCCCACTCCCCCTGCCCGCCTTCGGCGCCGGCGAAGGGGTGCGCGAGCTTGACGCCCGCCAGAGCCTCCGCCGCCGCATCGCCGAGACGCCGGTACATTGAGCGCTCAAGGCGCGCGCGCGCAAAGACTTGCTCGGCCAGCTTGTCGGCGACGATGTACTTGTGCCCGATCCGCGCCCAGCACTCCGCGGGGCGGCCAGTGACCTCGTAGACGCCATAGGAGATGTCGTCGCGGAACACGACACCGCGGTTCGACGGGATGGTCCAGGGTGTGGTTGTCCAGATCACCACTTTGGCGTTCTGCAAGAGACCCTCACCGCCGAGCACGCGGAAGAGCACCCAGATCGTGAAGCTCTCCTTCTCGTGGTACTCAACCTCCGCTTCGGCGAGCGCCGTCTCCTCGACCGGCGACCAGAGCACGGGCTTTGAGCCCTGATAGAGGCTGCCATTCATGAGAAAGGTCATGAACTCGGATGCGATGGTCGCCTCTGCGGCGTAGTCCATCGTGAGGTAGGGCTTGTCCCACTTGCCCGTCACGCCGAGGCGCTTGAACTCGTCGCGCTGCACACCGATCCAGCCGTCGGCAAAACTCCGGCACTCCTGCCGGAGCTCGAGCACGGGAACGTCGTCCTTCGAGCGGCCCTTCTTGCGGTACTGCTCTTCGATCTTCCACTCGATCGGCAGGCCGTGGCAGTCCCAGCCCGGCACATAACGGCTGTCGCGTCCCATCATCTGCTGGGAGCGGACGACCATATCCTTCAGGATCTTGTTGAGCGCGTGGCCGATGTGGAGATGGCCGTTTGCGTAGGGCGGACCATCGTGGAGGATAAAGGGCTCGCGCCCCTCCTTCTCGCGCAGGCGGTCATAGATGCCGAGCCGCTCCCATCGGGCGAGCCAGTCTGGCTCGCGCTTCGGCAGGCCCGCGCGCATCGGGAAGTCGGTTTCGGGAAGGAACAGCGTGTCCTTGTAGTCTGGCATGTCGGCGCACATGAGTGCTCTCCGGTGTCAATCGGCGGTCTGTGGTTTGGGCGGCGCGGCAGGCATACGCCTCAGGATCCCGGCGGCTCAGAAGGGGCGCGCCGGGCCGCTAATTCGACGGCAGAGATCGATCCAGCAGGGCATGCGCCTTCTATAGGCGCGCACTTCCGCGCCGTAAAGGCCGCAACTGTGGCGATCAGGCATCACGGTCGCTGCCACTGAAGAGACCGGAGAGCGCCTCCTGCACGAGGCTTGTGGTCCGCGGCCGCGGCGCGGCGGCGAAGGGCATGGGGCGGCAGACCTCGATCGCCGCGACGCCGACGCGGGCCGTGAGCGCCCCGTTCACCACCCCTTCGCCGAACCGGCGCGAGAGCTTCGAGATGAGCCCACCGCCAGCCACTGACCCAATGAGATCATCGCCCACGGCAACGGCGCCCGTCGCCAGGAGGTGAGCCGCCACCGCGCGCACAAGGCGGAGCGCGCCGAGCGTGCCGGCACGGCCCCCGTAGATCTCGGCAATTCGGCGGATCATCGCGATGTTGGCAACAAGCGCCACCGCCACATCGGCGAAGGCGAGGGGCACCAGCGCAGTGCTGGCGGCCACGCCGCGCGCGGTGCGCGCGACGCTCTGGCGCGCCACCGCATCGAGGGGCGCCAGGAGTTCGGTTTCGGTCAGGGTCAGGACCGCATCCGCGTCGAACAGATCCGCTCGCCGCGTCTGCACCTTGTCGCGCGCGAGCGACAGCGTCGCGCGCCCCCTATATAGCGCCGAGACATCGGCCGAAAGCGCGCGCGCTGCGCCGAGATCGCCGCCGGCGCGAAGCGTCGCTGCGCGGGCCTGAAGACCCGAAATCCGACCGAGGCGTGCAAGCGCCATCACCTCCCGAACCAGAAAGACCACCACCGCAAGCGCCAGGATCCCACCAAGAGCCGCGGCGACCGACCCGAGGATCACACTCCGCGTGAAAAGCCCGGCCACCCAATCCCAGAGCCCGACACTGGCCCAGAGCCCGACAACCCCCGCAACCGCACCGAGGAGGATCCGACCGGTCCGGCTTCCGCCCCGGGCCGAAAGGCCGAGCGCGCGAACCATGGCGGGCGTGCCCGCGGGAGGGGCATCGGGGACGGGTGGCGCCTCGGCCGGGCTCGGCGCCTCCGTGTCGAGGGTCTCGGCATCGATGACGACGGGCTTTTTCGGTTTGCGGGTCACGGCGCCTCCCACAGAAACTCAATGTCGGGCAACCCCTCTTCGTTGTCGCCGTCGGTCCGGCGCCCCTCCCGAAAACCCTCACGGCGGTAAAAGGCCTGGGCGCGGGTGTTGGCGACAAAAGTCCAAAGGGACAACCGGTCCGAGCGCGACTTTGCCTGATCGAGGAGCCGCCGCCCGGTCCCCTGGCCGCGCGCGCTCGACGCCACGTAGAGGCAGGCAACATAGGTCCCGTCGCGCACGAGGAACCCCACGGGCCACCCCTCGGTCTCAGCCACAATCGTCTCCGCGTGGGCGATCTGGCGGGCCACAAAACTCACATCCTCGGCACGGCTGTGGAGGTTCGGGAACCAGGGCGTCTCGGCGATCCAATCCGACAGGATCGCAGCGCAGGCCGGCGCGTCGTCACGCACGGCGGGGCGGAGGGTCGTGGTCATGCGAGCCGATCCCCGATCAGAAACTCCGCTGCCCGGTCGAGCCGGATGTGCGGCGGGCCGTCGCCCGGTGCCAAGCTGAGGACCGGGGGCGCAAACTTCATCACACGGTATTCGGCATCGAGCCAGCGCGGCGCCCCTTGCCGCGCCGGCGCCAGAAGCACCGTTGGATCGCGCGGCAGCTCGCCCGGATACATCGCGGCCTCCCGCCGCGTGTCGGCGAGAACGCCGCGCACACAATCGAGCGTCTCCCCCCCGTGGCGCACCCGCTCCTCGACTGTCGCGCGCAGGCTTGCAAGCGCCATCGCCCGCGTCTCGGCACCTCTGAACTCCGCCCGTCGGCGCGCATCGGTGAGGAGTGCCTCCGTGATCGAGGACAGCGGATCGTGTTGGGCATGGTGGAGGTGATCGGCCTTGGTCGCGGCAAACAGGATCCGCTCCACCCGTGTGCCGAGGAGCGCGCCGAGCCAGCTGTTCCTGCCCGGCCTGAAGCAGGCCAGGATCGCCGCCATGGCCTGGCGCAGATCCTCCAGCGCCTGCGGCCCCGCGTGGATCGCCCCGAGCGCATCGATCAAGACGACCTGCCGCTCGATGTTGGCGAAGTGATCGCGGAAGAACGGACGCACCACAATGCGCTTGTAGCTCTCGAACCGCCGCTCAAACGCCGCATAAAGCGCGTTCGACCGCGGTTTGTCGGGTCGCGGCAAAGGCGCGAAGGTCAGAGCGGGCGACCCTTCGAGATCGCCCGGCATCAGAAACCGCCCGGGCGCGACCGCCGAGAACCCGGCTTTGCGCGCAGACTTGAGATAGGTCCGGAACGTCTCCGCCAGCGCTGCCGCCGCCGGCTCATCGAGGGGGGCGTCGGGCTCGACTGCCTCAAGCGCAGTAAGCCAGGGCCGTGCGGTGCCCAACCGGGCCGCCGTTCGCGCCAGGGCAATTGTCTCACGCGACCACTCGGCGTAGCTCTGCTCGAGGAGGGGCAGATCCAGGAGCCACTCACCCGGATAGTCAACAATGTCGAGGTGAACTGTGCGCGGACCGGTGAGCCCGGTGAGGAGGCCCTTTGAGCGCACCCGCATCGACAGGCGGAGTTGGCTGATCGTCCGTGTGCTGTCGGGCCAGGCGGGGTCGGGTCCGGTCATCCGGAGGAGGTGCTGCTCATACTCAAACCGTGCCACCGCGTCATTGGGTTGTGGCCGGAGATAGGCCGTCAGGATCCGGCCCTCGCGCGCTGCAGAAAGCTGCGCCATCCGCCCGCGGGTGAGGAGGTTGGCCACGAGGCTCGTGATGAAGACGGTTTTGCCCGCGCGGCTGAGGCCGGTCACACCGAGGCGGATCACCGGCTCGAACAGCTCGCCGAACCCTGATTGAGCGTCCTGGATGCCGCGTCCGATTGCGTCCGTGAAATCGAGGATGCCCACCATTCGCCCACCGCTTCGCCGTCCGTCGCGACAAGATCAGGCGTCCTTGGGCTTGGCAAGGCCGCGTCGGCGGGCTAGCCAACTGATCCCGGCATCTGTTGGATCGGATCGACGCTGGATCGATCCGGCTCCGACGTCGAGATTTAGCAGATGTACGCGCAGGGCTTGAGGCCGCCGTGCGTCTCGAGGCGGCTGGCGAAGGTGGATGTGAGGAGGGATCGGGGAGCGATACCCGCAACGCAAGAGGACGTCGGCGAGATCGCTGCGGAGGTGGTCGTGGCTGTCGTCGTGGGAGCGCGTCACGGTCGCGTCCTCGAGCGTCCGGCTCCGTCGCTCGAGTTGGCCGTCGGTCCGGGGACGGTTGGGCCTGGCGAGCCGGCGCGCGATACCGTTCGCCTTGCGGATCGTGTCGACCCGCATCGGCCGTGAGACGATGGCGGTCCGGTGTCTCGGACGTTCGGCGACCTGACGTCCAGCGTCGGTGCGGATCTGGCAGGGCACGGCATCGGGGAGCCGCTCCGGGACGTCCCAAGCGGTCTTTCCGTCCGCCGTCTCGACCGGTCGAGCCACTGCAAACCTGCCGGTTCGGTCGACGGCCACGACGAGGGTCGCCATGATGCCGCCATCGGTCCGAGGCCCATGGCGGAGGCTTGCCCTCCGCCGTCCTGAGCTCGGCGATCTCGATGTGAAGACCCGGATCGGGTCGCGCTCGAACCGCTGCTTCTCGGGCCTCTCGCCGTCCAGATCGGGCAGCCGCGAGGGGCATTCGCCATTGTCGCTCGGACCAATGGCGCTCCAATGGCTCATCGCTGAAGGCATCCCTGCCATGAGGACCGCGTGAGATGCGTTCGGCAGGTGCCTCGAACCGGTGGCCGTCGGCTGCAGGGCAGAGGAGAGACAGTGGTCCAGCGCCAACGGAAGGCGACGGCAACGGCCTCTTCCCGCTCGCCTACGACGGTCGACCCGGGGCTCTTTCGGACCGGTTTTCAGATCCTGGACCGCCTGCCGCTTCCGCCACTTGGCGACCCTCTTCGCGACGATGCCCAACTCACGGCGCCGCTCCGCGGTCGAAGCCTGCGATCGCCGTATCGCTGCTCTGATGGCGTGCGTGGTCGTGGCGCAACCATGACGTATCTATCC
>JBCCWM010000318.1:0-5556 GCA_039193505.1 Pseudomonadota bacterium
TCGCGACAAAGCCGACGGAGCGTTCCGGGGCGTGCGCGGCCCCACCGGGGCCAGGGTCCCCGCCGCTCCGGGTCGCGCACCAGCCCTGGCGCCCGAGCATCGCATGCACGCGTCTCTGCCCGAAGCGGCGGCGCTCGCGCACTCCGTCATGGCCTCGCGCAGATCAGCGTCATCCGGTCGGAGGCTCCGATCCCGTACCCTCAATCTGTCGACATTCAGACCAGAACACGCCCACCGCCGACCCACCTCAGGCGCCTTGGCGGGTTGAGCCATGGCATCCCGCCAGGCTGCGGGCGTCACCACATTCGCAACGCGACGTCTGTCAACATGGCGATGTCGAGCATCCGCGCGGCCAGCAGCCTCTTTGGCCTGGCCGTCTCATCCTAATGTTCGGAGGTCCGAAACATCCATGCCACCGACCTTGGCTGTCCACTCGGAGACCGTCCAGGACCTCATCCCGTGCCCACGACAGACATCGGCCGTCGAAACCCCGCCCTCATGCTGTTTCAGGATCGTGCTCCTCGCTGCCCCTCGATCTCTTCGCAACCCGTCTCCCTCGCTGGGACGGCCTCTAGATCCATCCGCAGGAGGGTACGGGTTCCATCTCATCCCAAGCAGGCGTGCTCAACGGACCGGGATGGCGGACCGCGTGATCCTGTCCCTGAAAGAGCAGCGCGTCCCTCGCCACCCCTTCGAAACCCTGGCACAGGCGGGCCGCGCCACCGGCGACGGGATCCAGGCCCACACTGACAGACATCCGCAAGAGACCCGAGTCATGCGACCGCCAAACGAGGCATTCAAACCAGCACCGAAACCCGAACCGAAGCCGCTGCGTCGAGACGTCCCCGGCGAACGCGGGCCGATGTCGGAGCGGACGGGGAATGCCTCGCCCCGCCATCGGGTCGGCCAGGACGGCAAGACCGGTCTGACCGTCCAGACACCGGGCCGTGTCGATCGCTGACCGTTCACGGGCGACCCTATTGCAGAAGTGAGCACACGGAGCTTGCCACCGTCTCGGGTCCGGTCCTGCGCGAAGTCTTAGGGCCGGACGCGGTTGGGGTGCGCCGGCCAGAGCCCGATGCAAGGCTCATCCTCGAGCCACGCCCAACCGCGCTGCGGCTGCTTCTGTGCCACAGGCAGGCCCTCACGCCGCCGGATGCGAGCATCACGCGTGTGGAGCCTCAGGGCTGGGACCGCACCGCGCCCAGCCACATGAACCTCGATGCCGGCAGCGCCCGACGGTCTGGCCGGACCAGACCGCTCATGCTCCTCTGGGGGAGCGCGAGATTCGCGAAGTGACGCCTGGCGACGGTGAGGCCGCCGGCCCAGACCGTTTGGGACTGCCCGATGGCGCGGTCGCATCGACCGTTGCGAGGCCGCCCATACGCGGGAAAACTACACTGGCGAGGGTCACCGTTCCTGTTTCTATCGGACACGCTAACGGGTAACGCTGCGCCGGTGGGCACGGGGGGACATCGCATGCCGAACAGAGTGACGATCGCCTGCGAGAAGAACCCGGCCTCGGGCCGGGGTGGGGTGGTTGTCGCCAATCATCCCCTCGGCACCGCCGCGGGCCTCGAGATGCTGGCGGCGGGCGGCACGGCGGTCGATGCCGCGACCGCCGCGCTCTTCGCCTTGACAGTTGTGGAGCCGATGATGGTCGGTGTCGCGGGTGGCGGCATCGCCCATATCCGGACCGCCGAGGGCCGCCATGTGATCATCGACTGCATGAGCTCCGCCCCTGGCGCCGCGCAGCCCGACGCCTTCACGCCGCTCGCTCCGGACGATCCGCTGTCCTACGACGTAGAGGGCCGGCGCAACACCGTCGGCGGCAGCGCAATCGCAACGCCCGGCAATCTGGAGGGCTGGTGCGCGATGCAGGCACGCTTTGGCGCTCTGCCCTTCGCCGATGTGGTCGAGCCCGCGATCCGCCTTGCGACACGGGGCTTCGAGGCGACCCACTACCTCGCCGGGGCGGTGCGGGAAGCCGAGCCCGATCTCGCCGGGGACCCGGCGATGTCTGCGGTGTTCCGCCCCGGGGGGGCGGCGCTCGCGCCCGGAGCGCGCGTTCTGCAGCCCGACTACGCCGAAAGCCTGCGCCAGATCGCGCGCGAGGGGGCGGGGGCGCTCCATGGCGGCGCACTCGGGGAGGCCCTGGCGGCACGAGCGGCGCGCGACGGCGGCGTCCTCTCGCCCGACGACCTGCGTGCCTATCGGAGCGCCGAGCGCGAGGCGATCTTTGCCCCCTACCACGATGCGGTCATTGCCGGTCCGCCGCCGCCGGCCTCGTCGGGCGTCCACATCGCGCAGATGCTCAACATTCTCGAAGGCGACGATCTCGCCGGCATGGGCTTCGGCTCCGCAGACGGGCTCCACCTTCTGGTTGAGGCGATGCGGCTCGGCTTTGCGGATCGGCGCCGCCACAGCGGCGATCCGGCCTTCGTCGATGTGCCGGTCGAGCGCCTCACCTCGAAGCCCTACGCCCGCGGGTTGCGGGCGCGCATCACGGACAGGGCAGGGACGCTGGCCGACAGCGCCGCACCGGCCGAGTCCGCCGACACGACCCACGTGACCGTGGCGGACAAGACCGGCTGCGTGGTCAGCGCGACGCACACCATCAACGGGATTTTCGGCGCGCGCATCATGGTTCCCGAAACGGGGATCATTCCCAACAACTACATGTTGAATTTCGATCCGCGCCCGGGCCGGGCGCTGTCGATTGCGCCCGGCAAGCGGGTTCCCACATCGATGGCGCCCATGATCGTGTTGAGGGACGATGCCCCCTTCGCGGCGCTCGGCCTCCCCGGAGGCCTGCGCATCTTTCCCTCGGCGTTTCAGGCGCTCATCAACCTGATCGATCACGGCATGAGCCCGCAGGAAGCGGTCGAGGCCCCGCGAGTCTGGACCCAAGGCGGCGAGGTGGAGATCGAACGGGCCTATGGTGCCGAGGCGGCGCAGGCCCTGCGCGCACGCGGCCATGACGTGCGGGTCGTGCCCCATATCGGCGGCGGCATGAACGCGATCCGCTTCGAAGACGATGGGCGGATGACAGGCGCGGCATGCTGGCGCGCGGACGGCGTTGTCGCGGCTCTCGGCGGTGGCCTTGCGCGGCCGGGTGTGCGCTTCTGGCCGGATCAGGCGCCGGACCAGGACGGCGAAGCCGACAAAACGTGAAGAAAGGACCCCTGACGTGACCGATCGTGTCGTCGTTCTCGACCCTTTGACGCCAGACCGGCTCGCCCGCTTCGCGTCGCACTTCCCCGACCCGTTCGTCGTGCGCGCGGCCGAGAGCCGCGACCGCGGGGATCAGGTGGCAGCACTCAAAGGCGCTGCGTATCTGATCACCGCCGACATGCCGGTCGACACCGAGCTGATGCAGGCAGGGCGCGCCGACAGCTTGGTCGCGGTCCACAAATGGGGCGTCGGCTATGACAATATCGCCATTGATGCGGCCCGGGATCTCGGCGTGAAGGTCTTGCGGACGACCGGCAGCAACGCGCTGCCGGTGGCGGAAACGGCGCTTGCCCTGATGCTCGCGCTCCAGCGCGGGGTCGTCGCCGGACATGTCGGGATGCAAAACGGTGAGTGGGGCAAGTGGACCGTGGGCCCGGGCTGCATGACGCTGTCGCGAAAGACGGTCGGGCTGGTCGGCCTCGGCTATATCGGCAAGCAGACCGCGCGCCTGCTGCGCGGCTTCGACTGCCGGGTGCTCTATGCCAAGCCGAACGCGCTTACCCCCGAGGAAGAGCGCGCGTTGGGCGTCGAGCGGGCTCCGGTCGAGCGTCTGATCGCGGAGGCCGATGTCCTGTCGCTGCACTGCGCGCTGACGCCCGAGACGGCAAACCTGATCAACGACGACACGATTGCGACGATGAAAGACGGCGCCATTCTGGTGAACACGGCGCGCGGCGGGATCGCGAGCGAGGCGGCGGTGGCCAGAGCCTTGTCCGCCGGCAAGCTGCGCGGCGCGGCCTTCGATGTCTTCGACGTGGAGCCGACGACGCCCGACAACCCGCTCCTTCACGCGCCGAATGCCATCGTGACCCCGCACATCGCCTCGCAGGCCGCGGACAACTATTCCAAGACGGTCAACCGGATGGTCGCCAACCTGTCCGCGCTCTCGCGGGGCGAGGAGGCCCCGGCGCTCGACACTGTGGTGTGACGTCAGTCGCCGGCCAGCCGTTTAGCCACCCGGGCGCTGGCGCCCGATCGCTCGCCGATGCGCTCGCCCGCGCGCATTTTCTCATGACCGCCAGGTTCCGCGGCCTGCTTGTCGAGCGCCCAATCGATGTCCGCCTCGCAGCTGTCGGCGGGCATGATCAGCGCGCCGCTCTCATCTGCAATCACAAGATCTCCGGGATGGGCCACAGCGCCGCCGCAACAGACATCGACGTTGAAGGCACCCCCGATGTCGTAAAGGCGCGTCGTGATCGGCGCGAAGCCCCGGCACCAGACCGGCAGCCCCTCGGCCAGGATTTCGGAGCGGTCCGTGGCGGGGCCGTCCAGGATCACACCGGCGCACCCCGTGGCCTTGATCGCCACGGCGACGCCGCCGCCCAGACACGCATGGCGGTCATCGCCCAACCGGTCGACGATCAGGACATCGCCCTGCCGCAGGAACTGAACCACGTGGTGCAGCAATGTGCTGTCCTGCGCCGGGATCGCCAGGGTCACGGCCGTGCCGGCGATTCGTCCCGGCGCAATCGACTGGATCGCCCGATTGACAAAGCCCATTTGGCGGCGATGCCCGATCGTTGCGGTCTCGGCGCGAGATGCCTTTTCAATGAGCGTCGCAGGTACTTCTGTCGGCATCGGGTGGATTTCATAGGTCACTCTGGTCTCCTCTGTTGGCATCGCAAGTCGCGCCGCGCTCTAAAGACCGGACGATGACGCGCCCGCGTCAAGGCTCGTGAGGGGGCAATCGGGGGGCTGAGAAACAATGCTTGCTTTGGCATGCACGGAGGTGCTGAGGTGGCGACATATAGAAAATTCGTTCAAAACGCGCGGTTGCCGGTCGCTTTCCGACTTCGCCGGCTCGACCGTGCGTTTCTCTCGAAGAACGAACGAACAACAGGAAAGGTAGTGGACATGTCCTTCAAGCATAGCATCGCACTGGCCACGATTGCAGCGCTTGTCCTCCCCGCAAGTGGCGTTCTGGCCGACACGTGGCGCATGGCGCACAAGCAGACGGCCGAGTCGATCGAGGGCCAGATGTTCCAGGCCTTCGCGGACAAGATCGAAGAGACGACGGACGGCGAGATCACCGTCGAAGTTTACCCGAGCGAGCAATTGGGGAAGGACGACGCCATTCTCGAACAGCTCCAACTAGGCACAGTGCACCTCTATCCGGAGGGGGGGAGCTATCTCCGAAAGTGGGTCCCCGACATCACCTACATGAGTGCGCCGTTCCTCTTCGAGGATCGCGATCACTGGTCGCGCTTCATGGAAAGCGACCTCGTGGCGGGCTGGCTCGAGCAGATCGAGGCGGAGGCCGGGATCACCGTCATCGGCGACCAGACCAAGATGGTGCGCGGACCCTACCGCGTCATGGTCACA
>JBCCWM010000319.1:0-5548 GCA_039193505.1 Pseudomonadota bacterium
CGAGAAGATCGTCGTCAATCCAACCTTGACCCAACCGCTTGCCCGAATGGTCGATCCGGGCCTCACACAAGGGATGGTCGAGTGGGTGGTGGGACATGTCCTGCGCCATCACCTCGGCATTGACGCCCACCGCGCAGCCCAGGCGGAACGGTCCTGGAGGGAGGATTTGGTGCCGCCGCTCGCGTCTCAGCGCACTGTCGGGATCCTCGGCCTCGGGACGCTGGGCCAGGCCTCAGCCAAGGCCTTGGTCGGCCTCGGCTTTGATGTTGTGGGCTGGAGCCGCACGGCGAAGTCGCTTCCCGGTGTTTCCACCTCGCATGGCACCGGTGGACTGCTCCCAACCCTGCAAAAAAGCCAGATCCTGGTCCTCCTGCTGCCTGAGACCTTGGCCACAACCAATCTCCTCGACGCGACGGCTCTGGCGGCTCTGCCTGAGGGGGCCGTGATCCTGAACCCCGGGCGCGGTCCGTTGATCGATGATGAGGCGCTCATCGCTGCACTCGACGCCGGCCAGCTCTCCCATGCGACGCTGGACGTCTTCCGGGAGGAGCCGTTGCCCGTCGATCACCCCTACTGGACGCATCCCAAGATCACTGTCACGCCGCACATCGCCTCCGCCACCAGAACCGAGACCGCCTCGGCCGAAATTGCGGCCAACATTGCGGGCGTTGAGGCCGGGCACCCGCTCCGCCATGCTGTGAACCGGGACCTCGGCTATTGACGCAGGCGGACAGGGTCGAGATCGTCCACCGGGCCTTTCTTGAGCGGACAGCCAAAGGGACCTTCCCGCCGGGCCCACCGCCAACGCCGGGCCTCTCGCCCGAGGACGCTCGGAAGGTCTTTCGCGCGCAGTGCCTTGCGCGCGCGCTCGATCGAGAAAGCCGTGCGATGCAGCGGCGGGGCGAGGGGTTCTACACGATCGGCTCCTCCGGACATGAGGGGATGGCGGCGGTCGCGCATGCGCTCCGCCCCGACGACATTGCCTTCCTCCACTATCGGGACGCGGCGTTTCAGATTGCGCGGGCAGCGCAGCGGCCCGAGGGCGACATTGTCGAAGACATGCTCTTGTCCTTCGCCTGCGCCGCAGACGACCCAATCTCCGGCGGACGGCACAAAGTTCTGGGATCGAGGCGGCTGATGATCCCGCCGCAGACATCGACGATCGCCAGTCACTTGCCAAAGGCGGTGGGCGCGGCCTACGGGCTTGGCCTGGCGCGGCGCAATCCGCCCGAGCATCGGATGCTGCCCCAGGACGGGATCGCAGTCGTGAGCTTCGGGGACGCCTCGATCAACCACTCGACAGCGCAAGGAGCGTTCAACGCCGCCGGTTGGGCAGCCATCCAGGGAACCCCCCTGCCCCTCCTATTTGTTTGTGAAGACAACGGGATCGGCATTTCTGTCCGCTCCCCAAAGGGCTGGGTCGCCGCCGTGATGCAGAGCCGGCCAGGGATCGACTACACCGCGGCCGATGGCTGCGACCTGACAGCGACCTACGCCGCGGCACGACGCGTGGCCGATCACGTCAGGCGGCATCGGCGGCCGGCAATCCTCCACCTGTCGCTCGTGCGGCTCTACGGGCATGCGGGGGCAGATGTTGCGGAGAGCTATCTCAGCCGGGAGGAGATCGCCCGGGACGAGGCCCGCGATCCCCTTGTCCACGCCGCGCGGCTTCTGGCCGACATGGGCGCGCTGACCCCAGACGAGGCGCGAGAGATCTACCTCGAGATCGGCGAGGAGGTCACCGCCCGCGCCGCAGACATGGCAAACCGCCCGCATCTTGAGGGCGCCCCGGCCGTGATGGCGAGCCTCGTCCCACCGCCGCGGCCGTCCCGCCCGACAAACGGGCCGAGCGCGGAGGCCCGCGCTGCGGCGCACGCCGCCCCTCCAGACCACGAGACCCCTCAGCCGATGGTCCGCCACCTGACCTGGGCACTCGCCGATCTGATGGCGGAGCACCCGGAGATCGTGCTGATGGGCGAGGACATCGGCAAGAAAGGCGGTGTTTACGGCGTGACCCGCGGGCTTCAGGCGCGTCTCGGGTCAGACCGAGTGACCGACACGCTCCTCGACGAGCAGGCAATCCTCGGGCTCGCGATCGGGATGGCGCAGAACGGGTTCATCCCGATCCCTGAGATCCAGTTCCTGGCCTATCTCCACAATGCCGAGGATCAAATCCGAGGCGAGGCGGCGACGCTGCCGTTTTTCTCGAACGGACAGTTCACCAACCCGATGGTCGTCCGGATCGCGGGGCTTGGCTACCAAAAGGGCTTTGGCGGGCACTTCCACAACGACAACGCCATCGGCGTGCTGCGCGATATTCCCAGCCTCTTGGTGGCCTGCCCCTCCTCGGGCGCAGATGCCGCGCGGATGTTGCGGGAGGCGGTGCGGCAAGCCCGCGAGGCGCAGCGCGTTGTCATCTTCTTGGAGCCCATCGCACTTTATGGTGAGCGCGATCTCGAGCCCGGCGACGGCGCCTGGATGACGCCCTATCCGCAGCCGTCGGCGCGCCTGGACTGGGGCGAGGTGGGACAGACGGGGGACGGCACAGACTTGGCCATTGTGAGCTATGGCAACGGTCTCCGTCTGGCGCGGCGGGCGGCCGCACGGCTCAGCGCCGGTGTGCGGGTGATCGACCTCCGCTGGCTGGTGCCACTCCCCCAGGCCGGCCTCCTGCGCGCGCTCGCACCGGTGGCGCGCGTCTTGATTGTGGACGAGTGCCGCCGCTCCGGCGGGCTGGCGGAGGGTCTGATGACGCTGGTGGCAGAGCAGACCGGTCTGCCGGCCGCGCGGGTGACCGCAGAGGACAGCTTTATCGCAACCGGACCGGCCCACGCCGCGACGCTGCCGTCGCTCGACGGGATCCTGGACGCGGCGCGCGCCCTCCTTGAGCGCAAAGGCGGCGCGCTCTAGCGCTGCG
Organism: Pseudomonadota bacterium; assembly: GCA_039193505.1. GTDB lineage: Bacteria > Pseudomonadota > Alphaproteobacteria > Rhodobacterales > Rhodobacteraceae > Algicella. The sequence continues at coordinate 2,918 of JBCCWM010000319.1, forward strand.
CCGCGGCACCGACATCCCCTGGCGCCACAAAGACGGAGCGGATCACCGCGTGACACATGAGGCCGGGCGCCAGATCCAGCGCATCGGCGGCGCGCCTCGGAACGCGCGCCAGGAGGCTGTCCGCGCCGGCTGCAAGACGCACCAAGGTTCCCGGTCCGCGTCCGTCGCGGCGCTCAACCACGCGCGCCGGCAACACGTTGACCGCCGAAAGCCCCTCCGGCGCCGCCAGCGAGATCAGAACGTCCTGCGCCTCGATCCGCACACGGATCGACGTCCCCGGCACGGCCTCGATCCGAGGGAGAAACAGCGGGCCGGCGGAGATCGCAATCTCCGTCAGCCCGTCTCGGTGGTGGCGCACCACTTGGCCCGTCAGGATCGCACCTGCCTGACGCACGCCAAGCGTCTCGACCGCGCCGGGATCGGAGAAGACCTCTGCCGCAGGGCCCACGCGCACCACACGCCCCGCTTCGAGGGCGACGACGGTGGTTGCCAGACGCGCAACCTCCGGGACGGAGTGGCTGACATAGAGGATCGGGATCGCGGCCGCGTCTCGGATCCGCTCGAGATAGGGCAAGATCTCGGCCTTCCGCGCATCGTCGAGCGCCGCAAGCGGCTCATCCATAAGCAGAAGATTGGGTTGCGAGAGAAGCGCGCGGCCGAGGGCAACACGGCTTTTCTCGCCCCCCGAGAGCGCGTGTGGCTGCCGCGCCAGGAGCGTCTCGAGCCCGAGGAGCGCGATGAGCTGCGCCTCCCGGTCCGGTGCGCGCGGCTTCCGCCCGGCCCAGCGGCCGTAGAGGAGGTTCTGGCGCACATTCAAATGCGGGAACAGCCGCGCCTCCTGAAAGACATATCCGATCCGCCGACGCTGGGGCGGCAACACAGTCCCGACCGCCGTGTCGAGGAGCGTCTCGCCGCCCACGACCACCCGGCCAGCCTCGGGTTTCAAAAGGCCGGCAACGGCGTTCACAACAGTCGTCTTCCCGGCCCCTGACCGCCCAAAGAGCGCCGTCACCCCCGTCGGCGCCACAAAGGCCGCGTTGAGCGCAAAGTCGCCAATCCGGTGGCGCAACTCGACCTCAAGGCACATTGCGCGCGCATCTGGATCGAGAGACGTGATGGGGGCCCGGCCTGGCCTCTTGGACCACGTCGGTTTGGCTCGGAGGCTGCGCGCTTTGGTTCGCCCGTGCGCCCTGGTGCACGGCCCGGACCCCTGCTCCGTGCGGGCGCCTGCGTGCGCATGACGGCTCTTCGGCAAAGACAGCCGACAGGATGTGGCAACAGGCGACGGTCACTGGCCGCTCACCCGAGCCGCCACCCGGCGCGCCAAGACTTCCGACACGAGGAGCGCTGCCATCGCGATGACGACCGCGATGATGACGAGGCGGATCGCCGCGTCCTCGCCCCCCGGAACTTGCAGAAAGGCGTAGATGGCCGACGGCACGGTCCGCGTCTCGCCCGGAATGTTCGAGACGAACGTGATCGTCGCCCCGAACTCGCCCATCGCTTTCGCAAAGGCGAGGATCGTGCCGGCGAGGACGCCCGGCAGGATCATCGGCAGCGTGATCGTGGCAAAGATGAGCGGTCTCGGCGCGCCGAGCGTCGCAGCCGCCGCTTCGAGACGTGGATCGACCGCCTCAATCGAGAGGCGAATGGCCCGCACCATCAGCGGGAACGCCATCACGCCCGCGGCCAGCGCAGCGCCGGTCCAGCGGAAGGCCACGACGATCCCCAGCTCAGCCAGCGGCGCGCCGATCGGGCCCCTTGGCCCGAAGGCCGCCAGGAGAAGGTATCCAGTGACCACCGGGGGCAGAATGAGCGGCAGGTGGACCAGCCCGTTGAGGAGCGCGTGACCCGGAAATCGCCAGCGCGCAAGTGCAAAGGCCACGAAAATGCCGATCGGAAGGCTGAGGGCGGTCGCGGTGCCTGCGACCTTGAGGGACAGCATGATCGCCGCCCATTCCTCTGGCCCGAACCCCAGCATCTCAGCGCAGAGCGGGGAGAAAGCCCTGAGCGGCGAAGGCGGCCCCCGCGCCCGGCCCACGCAGGTGATCGAGAAAGCGCTGCGCCGCGCCCTCAGCCCTGCCCGGAAGGATGGCGGCCGGGTAAACGATGGGCGGGTGCGCGGTGTCGGGGATCTCCGCCACGATGTCGACCCTCGCTTCGGCAAGCGCGTCCGTGCGGTAGACAATCCCGTACGGCGCCGCACCCGATGCGACATAGGCCAGCGCGACGCGCACGTTTTCGGCCTCCACGCTCTGCGACGCCAGCGCGGACCAGTGGCCCAAGTGTTGGAGCGCCGCTTTGGCGTAGATCCCGGCCGGCACCGCGTCCGTCAGCGCGAGCGCGAGGCGATCCGTGCCGAGCATGAGCGGCAAATCATCAAGGGCAATCGGGTCAGCCGGCGACCGGGCGATGACCACAAGCCTGTTGCTGAGGAGGTCGACCCGTGTGCCCGGGAGAATGCGCCCCCGCTCCTCGAGCCAGTCCATCCAGGCGGCGTTTGCCGAAATGAAGAGTTCGGCGGGCGCGCCAGCCTCAATCTGGCGCGCGAGCGCGGAGGAGCCCGCATAGGCGATGCGCACGCGACCTTCGGTCTCGGACCAGTCGTCTGCAATCTCGTCGAGCGCAGTC
>JBCCWM010000320.1:0-5544 GCA_039193505.1 Pseudomonadota bacterium
AAAAAGATGTCCACCTGGTGCAGCGCCGACCCGGGCTGATGAAACTCGTTGACCCCGACGAGGTCGCCCACGCGAACCGAAAGCCCCGTCTCCTCCCAAACCTCGCGGGCCAGATTGTCGCTGAGCGACGAGCCCATCTCGACCCCACCGCCCGGGGCACACCAAAGGCTGCCGCCATTGTAGGCGTTGACGAGAAGGAGGCGTCCGTTTTCGACGATGACGGCGCGCACGGCGAGGCGCGGGGATCCTGGCATAAAACCCCCTCCCACGAGCCGAGCCCGGGGGCAAGGTTTTCACGCTCCGCAACGCTCAGCGCGCTCGGTGGGGCTTCCCACCGTGGGCGACCGGCGCCATAACAGGGCGTGCATCTCGGGGTATTGACCAGCTCGGCGATGATTGCCTTCGCCGCCAATTCGCTTTTGAACCGCGCCGCGCTTCTCGACGGGGGCGGTGACCCGGCCGCGTTCACACTGATCCGGATGATCTCGGGTGCGGCCATGCTGGGTCTGCTTGTCGCGGGGCGCGGCGGGGCGCGCGCGATCCCGGCCGCCGGCGATCCCCTGTCCGCGGCTGCGCTGATGCTCTATGCGGGCGCATTCTCCTTTGCCTATCTCACCCTCGATGCCGGGCTCGGCGCGCTGGTGCTCTTTGGGGCGGTCCAAGTGACGATGTTCGCAGGCGCCCTGCGCGACGGCCTGCGCCCACCGGCGCGGCGGTGGATCGGTGCAGGCGCGGGGCTCGCGGGGCTCGCGCTTCTGCTGCTGCCGGGCACAACGGCAGCGCCGGCGGCGCTTGGGGTCGGGCTGATGGCGCTCGCCGGGATTGGCTGGGGCATATACAGCCTCCGAGGTCAGCGCGCCGGGGATCCGCTCCTCACAACGGCGGGGAACTTTCTTTGGGCCTCTCCGCTGGCCCTGATCCTCTGGCTTGCAGCGGGGCTCGGCGGGATCGATGCGGCGGGCGCGCTTCTGGCGATGACATCGGGGGCCCTGGCCTCCGGGCTCGGCTACGCGCTTTGGTACGCGGCCCTGCCGCGCCTCGACGCGGCAATGGCCGGGATTGCGCAGCTCTCCGTGCCTCTGATTGCGACGGCGGGGGGCCTGCTCTTGCTCGGGGAGGCACCGACGCTCCTCTTCGCGGCAGCGAGCCTTCTCATCCTCGGCGGCATTCTCTTTGCGCTGATCGGACCGGGGGCGCGGGCGTGACCCCCCCTCCGGGCTACCGCATCCTCAAGCGGGTGATGGACGTCGCGGGCACAGCGCTCCTTCTGATCCCGGCCCTCCCGATTGGGCTCGCCGTCACGATCGCCATCCTGATCGAAGACCGGGGCGCACCTTTCTTTGGACAAACCCGGATCGGTCTCTCCGGGAGGCCGTTCCGGATCTGGAAGTTCCGCAGCATGGTCCCCAATGCCGCCAATCTCGGCCCGCATCACACCGCCGCAGGCGACCCTCGGATCACCCGTGTCGGCCGGGTCATCCGCAAGACGAGCCTCGACGAGCTGCCGCAAATCTGGAATGTGCTGACCGGCGAGATGAGCCTGGTGGGTCCTCGTCCCGACACGCCCGTGCAGGAGGGCGACTATCCACCGGACACATGGCGGCGGCGCATATCGGTTCTGCCGGGCATAACGGGGTACGCTCAGGTTCTGCTGAAGACCGACCTCAGCGGGCGGAGCCGGACAGATCTCGACCTCGACTATATTGCGCGGCGGAGCCTCGCCCTCGACCTCTGGGTGCTCTGGGCCACGGTCGCGGTGGTTCTGCGCCGCCAAAATCGGTGAGCCGCTGGGCCTTTGACGCCGCAGTCCCAACGCTTTGTCATCTCTTCCCTGGACAGCCCCTCTCGGCGCCGCCAACATTCGAACGATGTCAAGCGGGAGTGTGACATGGCAGGCGAAAAAGACACGTTCGAGGTCTACCAGGACAAACGCGGCGAGTACCGGTGGCGGCGCAAAGCGTCGAACGGGAAAATCGTTGGCGCCTCGTCGGAAGGATACAACAAGAAGTCCGACTGCGAGGCCAACATGAACCGCGGGCCGAACCCCAAGGACAAGTGGGAGTTCTACACCGACAAGCGCGGTGAGTACCGCTGGCGGCGACGGGCCGTCAACGGCAACATCATCGGCGCCGCATCGGAAGGCTACAAGAAAGAGGCCGACTGCAAGGCCAATGCCGCGCGGCAGGGGTTCACAAGCTGATCCCTAGCGCCGCCGGGGCGAAATGGTCGTGATGTGACCCATTTTGCGGCCGGGACGCGCCTCGGACTTTCCGTAGTGATGGACGGAGCCGGACCGGCTCGGCAGAGCATCGATCTCGGTGCCGAGGAGGTTCTCCATGACGGCGTCGGAATGCCGGTCGCCGGTGCCGAGCGGCCATCCGGCAATGGCGCGGATGTGCATCTCGAACTGATCGATCGTGGCCGCAACACTTGTCCAATGGCCAGAGTTGTGCACCCGGGGCGCGATCTCGTTGACGATCAGATCGCGGGTCACAAAGAACTCGACCCCGAGCACACCGACATAGTCGAGCGCATTGAGGATCCGTCCCGCCGCTAGGACTGCATTCTGACGCTGACCCTCTGAGACATCGGCCGGCACCTTAGTGCGGCGCAGGATGCCGGCCTGGTGGAGATTTTCGCCGGGATCGAAGGCCACAACCTCTCCATCGAGGCCGCGGGCGGCGATCACCGATATCTCAGCGCCAAACGGCACGACCCGCTCCGCGATGGCGGCGGCGCCACTGAGCGCCGCGTGCGCCCGGCCCAAATCGTCCTCCGGGCCGAGCCTCACTTGGCCGCGGCCGTCATAGCCGAGGCGGCGGGTCTTCAGAATGGCCGGCCGGCCGGTCTCAGCGGTCGCAAGCGCGAGCTCGTCGAGGGTCTCGAACGGGGCGAAGTCGGCCGTGGCAAGGCCGATCGAGCGAAGGAACCGCTTTTCCGTCACCCTGTCCGAGGACACTTCGAGCGCCCTGCGGCCCGGGCGGATCGGCGCGAGGGCTTCGATTGTGTCAAGCGCGGCGAGAGGGATGTTCTCGAACTCAAAGGTCACGACGTCGGCTTCGGTCGCAAAGGAGCGGAGAGCATCGACGTCGTCCCAAGGGCAAGCAGTCGACCAACGGGTGACGGCTGCGGCCGGCGCGTCCGGATCCGGGTCGTAGATATGAGGGCGGAGGCCCAAGCGGTGCGCGGCGAGTGCCAGCATGCGGCCGAGTTGGCCGCCACCGAGGATCCCGACGGTTGCGCCGGGCGGCAGACGATCACCCATGCGCCGCCTGACGGCGGCGGGCCCCCGGAGGTCCACCCCACCCGCCCACCCGCGGCCCCCCGGGGGCCAGGGGCACGACACGATCAGCCATAATGCGGAACGTCCGCGACGGCATCCGATTGCGCCGCGCGCCATGCTTCCAGCCGGCCGGCGAGCGCGTTGTCCCTCACGGCCACCATGGCGGCCGCACAAAGCGCTGCGTTCGCGGCCCCGGCCGGGCCGATGGCGAAGGTCGCCACTGGGATGCCCTTCGGCATCTGGACAATTGAGAGAAGGCTGTCGAGCCCGGACAAGGCCTGCGACTGAACCGGCACACCCAGGATCGGCACGCGCGTCTTCGCTGCGAGCATCCCCGGCAGATGCGCCGCCCCGCCCGCGCCCGCGATGATCGCCTGGAGCCCACGCCGCACGGCGCCTTCGGCATAGTCAAAAAGCCGGTCCGGTGTCCGATGTGCGGAAATAATCCGCGCTTCGAACGCAAGACCGAGCGCATCGAGGATCTCGGCTGCGGCCCGCATGGTCGGCCAATCCGACTGACTGCCCATCACGAGGCCGATTTGCGGAGACGTCATGCGCGGCTCACGCGATGATGTCCGGGTGGATCTCGTCCTCAATCCGAACGATCTCCTCCTTGATCTGGAGCTTCTTCTTCTTCAGCCGCCGAACCGCCAGCATGTCGGGCGCGGGCCTCTCCTCCATTGCACCGATCGCCTGATCGAGGTCGCTGTGCTCGTCCCGGAGAAGCTGCAGCCGGACCCGCAGCATATCCGCCCGGTCCATTTTTGGAATTTCGGTCATTCACCAATGCCTTGCCGCGACACTTGTTTATCGCGCGCAGGCGCCCACCTTATCAAGGGGAAAGGCCGCCGATCTCGGGGCCCTTCTGCTGACTGTTGCTTGGACAAGGACACGGCACATGACGAAGGCAACCTTTGCCTCCCACCCCTACCTCCTGGGGTTCGAAGAACTCGACCGCCTGATGGAGCGGACGCAGAAGTCGGGCAATGACGGCTATCCGCCCTACAACATTGAGCAGACCAGCGAGGCAAGCTACCGAATTACGCTTGCCGTGGCCGGGTTTTCCGAGGCTGATCTGAAGATCACGGTGGAGGACAGCCAGCTTGTGATCCGCGGACGGCAAGGCGATGTGGATGCCGGTCGTGTGTTTCTCCACCGAGGGATCGCGGCGCGCCAGTTTCAGCGGAGCTATGTGCTCGCCGATGGGGTCGAAGTTGCGGGGGCCCATCTCGAGAACGGCCTCCTCCACATCGACCTTGAGCGGAACGTGCCGGAGAGCATCGTGCAGACCATCGAAATTCGGAAAGGGTAAATGAGATGACTGATGTGCCGAGTTACAGCCCGAAGGACACCCACCCCATCGTCTATGTGCGCGCCGTGAAAAGGGGCGACCTGCCTCAGGACATGCGCGACCGGATCGAGGGCCTCGAGAACCTCTATGCCGTCTCGTCCGCTGAGGGCGAAGTTCTGGCGCTTGTCGATGACCGCGCCAAAGCCTTCGTTCTGGCGCGCATGAACGACTTTCAGCCGGTCAGCGTCCACTAATTCGCGGCTTGGCGCGCCCGCCATTCCCTGCCAAGAGGCGGGCGAGGGAACGGGGGACGCGCATGATCGATGACTTGATCGCACGGGGTGACGTCGAGGTGGCACCGGCGCCGGCGCCCCTGCTCGGGTCTGTCCGTCCGCCCGGGTCCAAGTCGATCACCAACCGAGCGCTCCTCCTGGCTGCCCTCGCGCCGGGGAGGAGCCGGATCTCGGGCGCGCTCAAGTCCATCGACACTGCGCTCATGGGGCAGGCGCTCAACGCCATGGGGGTGACTGTCGTGGAGCCCGACGCGGAGACCTTCATCGTTGGCTCAGACGGTCGGCTGCGCCCGCCCGACGCACCGCTTTTTCTCGGGAATGCAGGGACGGCGATGCGCTTTCTGACGGCCGCAGCCACGCTGGTCGAAGGCGATGTGGTGCTTGATGGGGATGCGCATATGCGCCAGCGCCCCATCGCCCCGCTGGTCGCGGCGCTGGCGCGCTCCGGCGCGCGGATCTCGGACACCGGCGGGTGCCCACCCGTCACTGTCACGGCAGCAAGCACCCGCGGGACAGCGGGATCCAAAGGCCCGCACCTGACAATCGATGGCGGGCTCTCGAGCCAGTATGTCTCCGCCCTTCTGATGATTGCCCCGTGCAGCCGAGCGCCCCAAACCGTTGAGCTGACCGGCGGTGAGATCGGTGCGCGGGGCTACATCGATCTGACAACGGCAGCG